>JAZBOI010000377.1:0-2248 GCA_036351095.1 Bacteroidales bacterium
CCATATTTGCCTTAATCCCGAAATTATAAAAGAGAGCCAGTATCCTGGAAATATTGTCACCTATGGCAAAAGAAAAATCACGCGCAAGAATGGATATCAGTATCTGCTTTTGTTTTTTTATGAAAACTGGTACATTGATCTCCTCATGTTCATCTCCAATAATGAGTGTCCCTGCTGCAGATGGATCAATAAAGGACCTGACTATCAGAGGTATACCTTTATTATGCAAGGGCTTGATGGTCTTGGGGTGTATAACCTTGGCCCCCGAAAAGGACATCTCCACGGCCTCCCTGTAGCTGAGATCCTTCATCACCACGGCATCATCAAGCCATTTGGGATCTGCATTCAGTATGCCCGGCACATCCTTCCAAACCTGTAGCTCTGAAGCATCAATCATATTGGCTATTACAGCAGCGGTATAATCAGAGCCCTCCCTGCCAAGGGTGGTGTTCAGGCCGTCTTCCGTTCCCCCGATAAATCCCTGGGTAATAAAATAATCGATGCCCGGGGCATTAAAAACAAACTTTGCCCTCGTTTCCGATTCAGGCCACAGTATATTGGCATCCCTGAACCGTTTATCCGTCAGCAGTACTTTCCTTATATCAACCCACTGACAGTTATGTCCTTCTTTTTTTAACCATGAAGCAATGATACGGCTCGACCACATCTCACCTGCGGAGACTACCTGGTCGTAATCCATATCATAATCCGGCTCCTCTCTTTCAGATAAATATTCTCCTGCTACCTGGTAAGTATCCTGCAGGCAATCATACAGCTCTTCATCCTCAAGGCCCAGCTCCCGGGCAACAGATACGTGCAGGGTATATACATCCTTAAGTAATGACAGGGCATCAGCCTCACTGTCGTGCCTGGCATTGACAACCTGTTCAAGTGCATTGGTCGTTTTGCCAAATGCCGAAACAACTATAACAAGGGGCGAGCCCGAACCCATAATTATCCCTGCAAGGTTCCGTATTGCTGCCGCATCTTTTACAGATGCACCTCCGAATTTGTATACTTTCATCCGATGAATTTTTTCCAAAATTATTATTTTAACAGGAAATCCTCTCCTTATATCATTTTTTCAAAGCATATTAGTAAATTAGGGTCATAATTCCAATTATCCCCCAAAATGAAGAGTTATAATATAACTACCCTAGACGATTTTATCATACAAAGACAGAAAGACTACCCCGAAGCCAAGGGTGAATTTTCCCGGCTGCTTCACCATATAGGTACTGCGGCCAAGATGGTTGGCAGCAAGATCAGGAAAGCAGGCCTTGCAGATATCCTGGGGCGTGCCGGTAATATAAACGTACAGGGTGAAGACCAGCAGAAGCTCGATGTATATGCCGATGAAGTGTTTACAAGTGCCCTGCTGTCGAGCGGTGAATGTTGCGGAGTGGCATCAGAGGAAAACCAGAATATAATAACCTTTACCCACGAATTTGCCGTGAAAGGTAAATATATAGTGTGTATGGATCCCCTTGACGGCTCATCCAATATTGATGTGAACGTCTCAGTGGGTACAATTTTTTCTGTTTACCGGCGCATATCAGAAATAGGCAGTGGTGTGAGTGATGATGATTTCCTTCAACCCGGCACTCAACAGGTTGCCGCAGGTTACATTATTTACGGCTCATCAACAATGATGGTTTATACAACCGGCAATGGCGTACACGGCTTTACACTCGATCCGGCACTCGGTGAATTCTGCCTCTCCCACAGCAATCTCAAAATGCCTGAAAAGGGAAGACTATATTCCGTGAATGAGGGCAATTACATCAAATTCCCTGACGGGGTAAAAAAATATATTAAATTCTGCCAGGAAAGGGATGAATCGACCGGCAGACCTTACATATCCAGGTATATAGGCTCGCTTGTCTCGGACTTTCATCGCAACCTGCTCAAAGGAGGCATTTATATGTATCCCAGCAGCGAGATCTATCCCAGCGGAAAGCTGCGCCTGGTTTATGAATGTAACCCGATGGCCTTCATCGCCGAACATGCAGGGGGCAAAGCCTCAGATGGCTACAGGAGGATACTGGATATCAAACCGGAATCACTTCACCAGAAAACACCTTATTTCGTAGGTTCTTCCGATATGGTTTATAAAGTGGAGGAGTTTATCAGCATAAACAGCTGACAGCTATTCATCATAGCCGGTCCAGCCCCCGGCAGAGCCATCAATGCCGTCGGCAATGGTATGTATGGTATAATGCGGCAGGTTAAGCATCTCAAGCTCACC
>JAZBOI010000378.1:0-4431 GCA_036351095.1 Bacteroidales bacterium
AGGATTATTCTTGATCTTTCCACACCGTCAGGCAGTTCAGACAGCTTATCTGTTATGTAATAATTATAATATACTTCTTCAGCACCCTGCCAGGGGTTCAATACGGTTAATTTGCTGTATCCTTCGTTCCGTTCAATAATGAAACGTTCTGAATATTCATTATTTACTGTGCCTGGCCCGCTCTCAGTACTGCTTTCCGTCTTACATGATGACATCAGCACAAGAGCAAAAAAGACAAAGGTCAGTGTAGGCCTCATAAATTATTTCTTTACCAGTTTATGAGATGAATAGGAATCATAGTTTTCAAGAACCAGGTAGTAGACACCCGGTGCTATACCTGACAGGTTGATTTCATATGTTGAACCGTAGCCACCTGAATAAAAGTAATCCTCTAAAAGCTTAATTCCCATGCTATTGACCAGGGAATATTTTACCTCGCCGAAAATATTATCCAGCATTTTCATTATCAGCATATCAGAGACGGGATTAGGGTATAGTTTAACCATCTCCGTACTGCCGAAAATTGTATCGAGTGAACTAAAAACCGTGCTGTCAGCCGTAAGCACTTTAACACACATATTCAGTGGATCGGGGAAGGAAGGATGATCATAAAAGGGGTGCCAGCTGATATTGTCTTTGAACCAGGCAGTATTTTCGGACACACTAACCGGGGAAGCATGGAAAACGGCAAACTGTTGTTGCTCATCGGCAGCATTTTCCTTATACCATAAATGCCAGCTAATAAAAAACACCTCCGGCAGGGGAACGGGTGAGAAAAAGTCAAAAGACACTTCAGTTAAATTCTCCGCTTCCCTGATGTAAAAAGATTTCCTGGCTATAACAGATTCAGGCTCAGTAAGACCTGTCATTAAAAAAACCGTAATACTGTCCAGGTCAGTGACCGTCCTGCTGTCACCTATTTCCATTATTACTTCCGTCAGTTCCTTTCCCGGATCAACAATAAATTTCTCCGCATACATCACGGTGGAATCACTGTTAAAGCCTGTTGTGTAACCTGTTCCCGGAGCGTCGTAAGCTGTAAGCAATCTCTCATCCCCCGCACAGTTACATATGGTATCAATAGCACTTCTTGTTTCCGCGTAGGGATCCCTTCCGTCCAGTACAAGAACTCCCGTGCGGGCAGGATCGAGCCATGGCTTAAGCCTTCCATAGAAATCAGGATTAAGGTCATAGGCTATGTCCATCCTTCCAAAATAATCATTGACACTGTTTCCGCAAACGGCTTCCCCCCCTGTCAGGTATCCAACCACCCGGTGGTCCTGGTTGAATAAGGGAGAGCCGGATGAGCCTCCTTCAGTGGTGCCTTCATCCCATCGCAGCACCTTCCAGAAACCGTTGTTGTACAGGTTCTGGAAAGTTGAAATAACAGGAGCATCCAGATCGGTGCTGATCTTTTTTACATCACCCGAGGGATGGTGTATGGTCACTGTGTTATCAGGAATGGTAGCCCTTACATCCCATCCTGCAAGATAGGGCCTGTAAGTTATCGGCGGGAATGTTATCAGCCTGACTATCGTAAAATCTGTATTTTCATCCTCGGCCATCAGCTCCGCTCCTGACAAACTGTATTCAGAGGGTCCGTCAGGGCCCGAGCAGAATGGGCTCTCATACCTGAAGACATAAATGGAATTAATGGCAGCCTGGGCGTTCCTGATAACATGGTTGGCCGTGATGACAAAAGCTATGTTTTCTTCTTTTGTGTTATTTACAAGGAAGCCTGTTCCCAGTTCCGTACCGCCTGCTATTATACGCACCACTGAATTTTTTTCAAGCTGCCAGTTTATGCCTGAATTACAATTAATATCAACGTTACACGGCTGCGAGGCCCCGAAGTAGATATCCTTTGAATAATAATCCCTGCCGGCTATACCTATATAATCATGAGCTACCTGTCCCACCTCGAGACGCTCATCATTATAAGGGGGCTTCATATGATATTCGATGATCAGCTCATCCCCTGCAACCGGCATTACAGCCAGTGTGGATGATTCCATATTGTTCCCGGAGGTAAATGGTCCATGGACTGTCTGCATGTTTTTATCGTAAACATATACTTTCTCCCCTTCGAGCATTTTGTATCTGCTGAAAATAACATTAAGGGATCGTGCCCCTTCTGAGCGCAGGCGCAGGTACCATACCCTTTCTCCGGATTCAGTAACTATTATCTTACCCGAGTTTACCGGGCTGTAAGAGACTTCTTTCCCGGCCGCAAAAGTTGAATTACCCGGTATTTCGTAGAAGGCAATACGCATACTGTCGAGCACTGCGCTTTCGAAGTAAATCTCTTCAAGAATTAAATCAGAGCGGCTTATCTTATCAGCATCCGGTATACCGCTGCTGTGTACCATCTGCGCAAAGGAATTCAATGATACCGCAAGTAACACCAGGGATACGAACCATATGGTCAGAAATTTATGTAAAAGATACTTTTTCAAATCATCTTGACTATTAAGAACTGCCTTTTGTAGCGCTCATCTCAAAAACCAGTGACCCACCCTGCATGATTTCGTCATGCCTGATGTAGTTACGTTCAATAGGTTCACCGTTTAAAATTATCTTATCGACATAAATATTGTCGGGACTGTTATTTTCGGCCCTGATAACAAACTCCCTGTTTCCGGGCAGGGTGATAACTGCGTCGTCAATGACGGGGCTTCCGAAAATATACAATCCGTCTGCAGGATTAAGGGGATAAAAGCCCATGGCAGAAAATACATACCATGCTGACATCTGCCCGCAATCTTCATTTCCGCACAGACCGTCCTTACCGGAATGATACATTTCCGACATTATCTTTCGCACCAGTTCCTCGGTACGATGAGCTTCACCCAGGCTGCGGAATATGTAGGTGGTATGGTGACCCGGTTCATTACCGTGTGCATAAGCGCCTATCAGGCCCGAGATATCAGAAGAAGCATTTTCACCTGTAACACCCTCTTCCTGGAGAAATAGTGAATCAAGTTTCTGAAGCAGGCTATAGGGTCCCCCCATCAATGATGCCAGCCCGTACAGGTCATGAGGCACAAACCAGGTGTATTGCCATGCATTACCTTCGGTATATTCATCCTGGCGGTGACTGGAATATAAGGGGTCAAAAGGGACCTTCCAGCTGCCGTCAGAGAGTTTTCCTCGCATAAAACCTGTTGATTCATCAAATATATTCCTGAATTGAGACGATCTCCTCATGTAATAGGTATAATCATCATCTTTACCCAGAAATTTAGCCATCTGTGCTATGCACCAGTCATCATAACAATATTCAAGTGTCTTTGACACAGATTCATTTTCAAGATCTGCAGGAATGTAGTCATACCTCCTGTATAAATCCAGGCCCTCATGGTCGAGGTTTGATGAATGCCTGGCAGCTTCGTAAGCCAGTTCATAATCGAAGCCTTCCACTCCCTTAAGCATTGCATCGGCAATAACCGGCACCGCGTGGTATCCTATCATGGTATTGGTCTCATTGGCCATGAGTGACCACACCGGAAGTTTGCCCTGCTGCCTGTAAATATTAAGCATAGCATTTATCATATCAGGCACCCTGCCGGGTTGCACTATGGTAAAAAGAGGATGCGCTGCCCTGAAGGTATCCCAGAGAGAAAAAACCGTGTAGTTTGTAAGCGAGTCAGAATGGTGGATTTCCAGGTCGGCGCCCCTGTAGCGGCCATCGTGATCAGAATATGTGTTAGGAGCAATAAAACTGTGATAAAGAGCTGTATAGAATACTGTCAATGTTTCAGGGTCACCGGAAGATGCCTGTATAACAGATAATTCCCTGTTCCATTCATCATAGGCTGCTTTTCTTATCTCTTCAAATTCCCAGCCTGGTATTTCTGTTACCAGGTTATTCAAGGCCCCTTCTTCATCGACTGCCGAAAGGCCGGTTTTGACGAGTATCTCCTCCCCCTTTTCGACTTCGAATGAAAATATCATGCCAACACTCCTGCCCTTTACCGAAGACCTGTCATTAAACAGACCATCCTTAACTCCCCTTACTTTCACAGGCTCTTTGGAAAACATACTTGCAAAATACTGGTATTGACGCTCGGCCCATCCCGAAGAGATCCTCATCCCCTTAAGGACCTCTCCATCAAAGTCAAGGGAGCAATCCACCGGGCTGTCCCAGTTGATGGCAAAACCCAGGTCAATGAGAACATTCATTATTCCGTCATCATCTGCAATATATTTCTGAAATCCCGCCCTGCGGGTAGCTGTCAGACAAACAGTAACACCATTATCCAGCTTTACTGAATAATAGCCCGGTTCTGCTGATTCATCAGCATGATCAAAGACGGAACGGTTTTCCTGGGCTACAGATGATCTGTCATCCGTATATCCTTCCCTGAAATCATTCATTGATGGCAGGAATACTATATCCACCAGGTCGCCTATTCCTGTCCCCGACAGGTG
>JAZBOI010000379.1:0-3192 GCA_036351095.1 Bacteroidales bacterium
AACCAGAGGCCTGGCTAAGTATGATGGAAAAGGTTTTATACCATATTTTTCCGTAGGGAAGGAACCCATCTTTCGCTTTACTGAATCACCTGTAGTAAAAAATAACAGGGGTTCATTGTTTATGTCTGCAACTGACAGCTCGGGAAACAACCTGATTGTAATGTTTAATGACAGCACTTATACTGCTTTCGCTATTGACAATGTTGATTCTTTGAAAAATCAACAATCGATCATCGTCTACCACGGGCCTGAAAAGCAATTATTAATATTACTTGGTAATACTGTATATGAATGGAATGGAGGAGAAAGCCTTAAACAGTTAAGTTCAGAAAAAGCAGTCAACATCAGAAGGTTTGGTGAAAAAATAATCATGAAGACAGACGAGGATGATTTATTTCTCTTCGGGGACAATGCATTTGACAGATTAAAGCTTAAAAACAGCAGGCATGACTTCATAAATGCCCTTTACATAAAAGACCAGTCAGGTGACAGTTTAACCATAACAGATTTTGAAAAGAGCTATTCCCTCAGATGGACCTATGGTGTTGCAACAGATATTTATGAAGACAGCTTCGGGACGGTCTGGATAGGATCTGAAAACGGGCTTTACCGGCTGTTGTCAAAGAGATTCAGGAGCCTGGGTATCAGTGATGGCCTGCCACCCGATACATGGACTATCGTTGAAGATATGGAAGGAAATATCTGGCTTGGGTCGCTGGGCGGTATTTTAAAAAAATATAACGGCCATGAGATTATTGATATGACCTCTGCGCTTAACAGGGAAAGAATTCCCTTTTCCCTGGGAAGCCGGCGCCTGTCTGACGGCAGGATATGGTTCACCACCTTTACAGGTATAATGGAATGGAACGGAAGTGAGATGAAGAAACTGAATATAGCTGAAGGCCAGGTTGAATATATTTATGAGGACGATGCATCCGGTGATATCCTTATGGGCTGTGAAGAAGGACTTATAATGGTACGAGGGGATAGCCATACACAATTCCCTGAATCTGCCAGTTCGAGGATTGGTTATATAAGATCTATCTGCCGGGATAAGGACGGGATCTACTGGCTGGTTACGGAAGAATCGGTTTACAGCTTCAATGGTCAGGAATTCAGTGAATTGGCTGCCGGTGAAAACAAAATAATATACGGAATGGCCTGCGCCACAGATAAGGACGGAATTGTATGGATGGGAGGGCAGAATGGCCTGTTCCGCTTTAATCCCGGGGAAGGACAGATGGAAGAAGCCCTGCCTGCAGAAGAAAACAAACATGTGAAATTCATCAGGATAATAGATGATAAGAGAATACTTGTTGGAAGGACCAGTGATCTT
The DNA here is from genome assembly GCA_036351095.1 of Bacteroidales bacterium. Lineage (GTDB taxonomy): Bacteria > Bacteroidota > Bacteroidia > Bacteroidales > VadinHA17 > UBA9300. The sequence continues at coordinate 1,337 of JAZBOI010000379.1, forward strand.
ATTGTACTCGAAACAGAAGGAAGGAAGGGAAAATATTTCACTTACAGTAAATATGATCATTCCAATGGTTTCTTCAGCTCAGGCTGCGTACAGAACGGGGCAATAACTGATCTTAACGGACACATCTGGATACTTGGAAATGACAGGCTCGTAGAATTTGACCCCCATGAACACATGGAAAAAACCAAACAAGCACTCCTTTATATTTCAGGAATAGATATACTGTCAGATAAGCTTGAATGGATAAAAAAAATTGACTTTAACCCTTATGATCCGGATACAATTAGAGCGGTTACGCTTCCCCATGATGAAAACAATATCAGGATCAGACTAACAGGAATATGTACGAATGATCCCTCCGGATTAATTTACAGCTACAGGATCGACAGAAAAAATCATTCCTGGTCAGCACCATCCGCATCAAACTTAATAACATTGCCTACACTTGCGAAAGGTAAACATATAATACATTTCAGGGCATCCTGCAATAATGGTTCATGGACTGAAAGGCCGGCAATTATGCTGGTAAACATTAAACCGGCCCTGTGGCAGACAAATATATTTTTCATTACCATAGCCCTATTCGTTATTATTGCAAGCATCCTGGCCGGCTATGTCATCTCGTCAGAACACCGGAAGAAAAAGGACTTCGAGATGAGAAAGGTAAGGGAATATTACAGGCTCCGGATGGGGCGATTTGTTCAGCAGTTTGACCCTCACTTTATCTTCAACGTGCTCTCATCAATAGCATACTTCATTGAAACAGGAAAAAAAGAGGAAGCAAACAGCTACCTTCTGAAATTCTCGAACCTGCTCCGAAAAATAGTATCTGAAGATGATTATATAAGACCACTTGAAAAGGAACTGGATTTTATCCGCGATTACTGTGATATGCAGAAGCTCATAATGGAAGAAAAGCTCAAATATGATGTACATGTCAGTTCACCTGAATCACTCAAAATCCACGTCCCCCGTATGCTCATACATAATTTCGTTGAAAATGCTATCCACTGGGGCATAGGGCCGAAAGCCGTGGGAGGAAAGGTAAACATCACCCTGGAAAGTAATGATGAACATATAATTACCATAAGTGATGATGGTGTCGGCAGGAAAGCCGGGCATGGTAAATTAAGGAGAGGGACAGGGAAAGGAATGGAAATAACAAATGAACTGATACAGTTGCTAAACAGGAATAACAGGAAAAAGATGCGGCTTGTGATTGATGACCTGTATGATGATAAAGGAAATCCCTGCGGTACAAAGGTAACCCTTACCATACCGTTCGATTTTAGCATGCTGGAAGAAATGTAGTATAAAGTATGTCCTGATAAACAGGATAACACAAAGTCCGTCGCCGAACCAGGAACTTTTACTATTTTTACTGGCAGACTATGTGAAAATTAAGTAAAAGAATATGTACAGACGAGCTACCTTATTAACTGTAGCAGTTTCATTGCTGCTCTTACTTACTGAATGCCATATAAGCCGGCCGCTAGTGACGGGTGATCCAACGGGAAGGACACCCTCGGCTATTCGCGAATTCAGGGCCGCCTGGGTGGCCACAGTGGCTAATATCAACTGGCCCTCTGAACCGGGCATCCCCGTGGAAGAGCAGAAAAAAGAGGCAATCGAACTGCTTGATCTGCTGCATGATAATAATTTCAATGCCGTAATATTCCAGGTAAGACCCCATTGTGATGCACTCTACCCGAGTGAGCTTGAACCATGGTCATACTACCTCAGCGGTGAGCAGGGCAAAGCACCCGAACCATATTACGATCCCCTCGAGTTCTGGATCGATGAGGCCCATAAACGAGGGATTGAACTGCATGCCTGGCTTAACCCTTACCGTGCCC
>JAZBOI010000380.1:0-7567 GCA_036351095.1 Bacteroidales bacterium
ACTTCCCTGAAGAAGGATTTCTGCTTGCCGAAGAACTGCATTACGGTCTCCCTGGCCAGGTTGTAGCCCGGTATTTTTGACAGGTACTGTTCTTCAAGAGCCTTGCGAAAAAAACGTCCCATACTGGTCCTGATAAATAGACCCAGGAGGAAAAACAAAAGTATTATGGCTACCACTGCAATAACGTACAGGGCCACTATCATCAGCTCAGAATCGGTGGGGATAAGGTTAACCAGTGGTTCCAGGTACTTCTGTATAAGGTTTATTATCCAGCGGAAGAAAATTATTATCAGAACCAGGGGCAGTATGGCAGCCAGGCCCCCCAGCGCCGTGGTACGGAAAAAATTCCTCAGTCTTTTGAAAAATGGAGTTCTCATCGCTTAACTTTTTTATTTCCTTACGAAGTTACATAATGGTTCCCTACTTTTCACTTTTATCTTTTCACTTTTATCTTTTTACTCTTATCTTTCCGGAAAAGCATAGCGCCATGGAAGATAATACCAGTAACAATACCTGTCCCCCTATCTTTGTTGTTTCGGGAGGCAAAGGTCTTTCGGGAACCAATGTTGTCAGGTCGGTACTTATACAGTTTCCCGAATATAAATGTCCTATCAAGCTGGTGCCGGATGTGACAACGAAGGAAATGATCCGCGACACTGTTGAACGGGCGAAAAAGAAAAAGGGAGTCATCGTTCACACTATGGTTGATCCTCTTATGCGCAGGGAGCTGATCGAGACATGTGATGAGATGGAAGTACCAAATTTTGATATTGTCGGCGGTCTTTCCGATTATCTTTCCGAATCACTTGGAGTGCAGCCAATAAGTAAGCCGGGACTCTACAGGCAGAGTAATATTGAATATTTCAGGAGGATTGAGTCAATCGAATTTACCATGAAGCATGATGATGGTCTTAATGCAAACAGGCTTGCCCGGGCTGATATTATCCTGACCGGTGTTTCACGGACCGGTAAAACGCCATTGAGCATTTACCTGGGCATGTTTGGATGGAAAGTGGCCAATATACCTCTTATACTGGGTCACCCACCCCCGGAAGAGCTGTTCAGGGTTGATTCGCGCAGGGTATTCGGGCTTACCACCAACACAAATTATCTTATTGCCCAGCGTACCAACAGGGTCAGGGAGCTGGGATTGTCAGCCGACCATGATTATATCAACCCGAGGAAGGTGCGCATGGAGCTTGACTATGCAAAGATGATCTTTGAAAAGGGCGGTTTTCATGTGCTGAAAGTAACACACCGCCCTATTGAAACCAATGCCAATGAGATTGTCTCCACCCTCGATGAACGCTTCGGGATGGAGAAAATACGTGCCGCCGACTGACTGTACTACCTCCAGTCCGGCAGGCGCCCCGGCGTTACAGGCGCCCCCAACTCATCGAGCTTCCTGTCGAAAGCCTCAAACTCTTCTTCCAGCGCTTTGATCTTCTCATACAGTGGCTCGAACTCCCCGGCCGCATCCTCGTAACTCTTCCTTGCCGTCCCGGTGATCTCTGATGTCGATCCGGACACACTGTAAACGGCTGTTCTTACTCGGCTGCGCAATGATGATACGGGATCAAGGTCCAGGGCACTGTAATCGCGGTCGCCATTCATCGCCACCTGCAGTTCTTCAAGTTTTTTCTCCAGATCAAGTATTTCCTGCATCAGCTCCTGTGCCTGCTCAGCCCTGAAGGCCTTTGTGGCTGCCTTGTATGGATCGATCCTGTCTGCCATCTCGCTCAGTGCCGATGAGGCTGCCCTTACCGCATTATCCAGTTTCAGCCCTTTCAGTTTGAAATCGCGCATTGCAGCCCTGTCCATCGCGGGGATGGTACGGTTATCCAGTTCAAGGACATTAAATGCTACAGGTCCGGCCAGTTCGCTGATCTCACCTTTGGTGTTCTGAGACATGCTTATCGTATATTTGCCCGGGAGGACAAAGACATGTGACGAAGGCAATCCGCCCGTTGCAGAAGCCTGGTTATCCCTTACAGCAAGATCGGCGGGATATTTAAGGTCCCATGTGATCCTGTTAAGGCCCTTCCTGACAGGGCTCCTCAGCTCCCTTACAAAATTACCGTCTTCATCCCTTATGGTGAAGATAAGGTATGATGGCAGTTCGTCCTGCTCGGCCTTGTATTCCTCGAGGGTGGGATAGGGGATGGCTTCCTTTTCCTTGAAGGCTTCAGCCTCCCTTTTCTTCCTTTCCTGCTCAAGGGTGGTGACACCTTCTTTCAGCCAGTAGGTGAATATTGCTCCCCTCTCGGGGTTGGGTGCACTGAAATAGTCCTCACCCTGGAATCCTTTCTCCCTGCTTCCCAGTCCCCCGAGTGGCCTCCATGTATTGAAAAGGAGGGCATCCTTTATCCCGAAGAGATGGGCTTCTTTTTCAATATTTTCTTTCTTGATTTCCCTCAGCGGGGCGTAGTTATCAAGAACATAAAAGCCCCTGCCAAAGCTTGCCAGTACCAGGTCATTCTCCCTTTCCTGGATAGCCATATCCCTGATGTTACAGGTGGGGATACCGTTTTTCAGCTGCTTCCAGTCCGTTCCACCGTCGAGGCTCACAAAAACCCCGTATTCGGTCCCGGCAAAAAGGAGGTCCTTATCGACATGATCCTGCTCGAGGGCATAGACTGCTCCTTCCGGCAGGTTACCGCTTATGTTTGTCCATGTGCGTCCCTTGTCCCTGCTCTTGTAAACATAGGGAGTGAAATCGCCGCTCTTGTGGTTGTTGAAAGCTGCAAACACCACGTTCTCATCATGCTTCGAGGCTATCAGGTCGTACACATAGGTATATTCGGGCACACCGGGGAACTGGTTGATCCTGAACCAGTTCTGTCCACCGTCCTCTGTCACGCTTATCTGGCCGTCATCGGTGCCTGCATAAACCAGTCCCTGCCTTACAGGTGACTCATCAATTGAAACAATAGAGCCGTACCTGGATGTTGAGCCGTTCTTTGCAACAGCATCCATTGGCCACACCTGGCCCATGACAGGCCAGAGGTTACGGTCTATATTCCTGTCGAGGTCATCACTGATCACCTCCCATGAATCGCCGCGGTCGGTGCTCCTGAAAAGCTTGTTGGCAGCGAAATAGAGTGTCTTATGGTCGTGCGGGCTGATCATAAGGGGGGAGTCCCAGTTAAAATTATATTCTTCTTCACCCGGTCCGGGCTGGGGCACTATGCTGACACCTTCACCGCTTTTCTTGTCAAACCTCATCAGATTGCCGTACTGCGACTGTGCATATACTATATTGGGATCAACAGGATCGGCCACCGATTCAAAACCGTCGCCGGTAACCGTCACTATCCAGTCGGAAGATACAATGCCATGGTCGCTGAGTGTTTGTGAGGGACCCACCATTGAATAGTTATCCTGTGTACCACCCATTATATTGTAAAAAGGAAAGTCATTATCAACGCTAACCTTGTAGAACTGTGTCACGGGCAGGTTGGTAAAGAACCTCCAGTTCTGACCGTAATCAAAGGATTCGTAAAGGCCGCCGTCGCTACCTTCCATCATATGGGCAGGATCATCGGGATCAATCCACAGGCAGTGGTTATCCCAGTGCTTGCTCCTTTCCCCTCTCTGGGTAAAGGTGCGGCCGCCGTCGGTGGATACCTGTGTAAACACATCCATCAGGTAGATCCTGTTTTCATCAACAGGGTCGGCCACCACTTCCTGGTAGTAGTTGCCGCTGGTTACGGCGCTGCTCATCTTCTCCCATGAGGCGCCCCTGTTGGTTGAGCGGTAAAAGCCGCCCCCCCTGTTCTGTGCCTCAACAACGGCATAGATTATCTCCGGGTTGGCAGGCGATATGGCCAGTCCTATCCTCCCGAGATCGCCGCCCGGAAGGCCTTTATTTATTTTATCCCATGTAAGGCCTGCGTCGGTCGACTTATATATGGCCGATTCCGGTCCACCGCCCAGGTAGGTCCACTGCCTTCTCCTTCTCTGGTGGGCGGCTGCATAGAGCACGTCAGGGTTGCGCGGGTCCATATGAATTTCGTTAAAGCCCGTATGTTCGCTCACATGCAGTATCCTTTCCCATGACTTCCCGCCGTCGGTGGTCTTGTAAATGCCGCGGTCGCCCCCGGCGCTCCATAGCGGACCGTAAGCTGCAACATATACCACGTCAGTATTGCGGGGATCGATGGTGATCATGCCTATATGCTCTGAGTTTTCCAGGCCGACCTTTGTCCAGCTCCTGCCACCGTCGATTGATTTGTAGAGCCCGTCGCCGTAGGACACCGATCGCTGGTTATTGTTTTCACCCGTTCCCACCCATATAACATTATGGTTATCCGGGTCCATCGCCAGGCAGCCTATTGAATATGAGCCCTGGTCGTCGAAGATAGGTTCGAAGGTCACTCCACCGTTTATGGTTTTCCACACGCCGCCGGCTGAAGCAGCCACGTAGAATTCGGAATGATTATCGGGGTTTACTGCAAGGTCTGACAGGCGTCCCGAGGTAAGTGCGGGACCGATGCCTCTCAGTTTAAATACATTGAGTGATACCCCGGCAAGAGGATCGCCTTCTTCCTTATCATTATTTTTCTTTCGCTGCGCCTGCATGTCAGGCATGATCATCACCAGTGCCAGGAGGCCGATGATGACTTTCACGGTAAAATTTTTCATAGGATATGATTTTGAGTTTTGGGATACTAAGATACAGAAAGCAGAAATAAACAGCGTTGAGTACTTTGAAAATATTTGAATAGTTGGTTAATCCAATTTTGTGTTTTTTTGAAGATATCTGAATAGTTGGTTAATCCAATACTGTTTCTTTTAAAATTTTTGGATAGCTGACTAATACAACACGGTGTGTTAATCTAAATTATCCGGGCCGGGGAAACCTCCCGCTGTCAGCTTTTAGTGCCTGTTACTGCCAGGGGCGCTAAGGTGTCTTCATTGATAGATCAATGTTTCCCGGGGACATGCAGATCCATGGCTTTCAGCAGGGGTATATTAAGGTCGTGCTCAAAGGAACCCCTGTTGCCTTCCCCGAACAGTCCGAAGCTGCCGTGGTAATCCCACATTGTCCATGACATATTAACCCGGTCGAAGATGTCAACCAGGGCATCGTACCACCTCACCCTGTCGGCTTCATCGCTTGTGCGCTGGTAGACCCCGAATTCACCACAGAAAATTGGAACCTGCCTTTCTTCCCTGAACCTCACGGCTATATCAATCAATTCTTTCATCTTAGCTGCGTTACCGTCACGGGGATAATTATTATACAGGTTATCCACCCAGGTGCCTTCGAAAGAGGGAGGCATTGCAGGCATATTGTCTTTATCGTAAGGGAAAGGAATATTTTCTATTTCAGCCATGGAAGGTGTGTTCCATGACGCTCCCTGGTGGGTGAAGAGGAAGGGGTCATAGAAATGAAAAGTGTATATAAGCTTATCATCCTCATATTCAGGCATGGCCGCCAGGTTGTTATAGCTGTTCCACCCGGCAGGTCCCACCACGATATAATGCCTGCTGTCGTGTTCCCTTATTGTTTCTATCAACCTCCCCTGTATCCTGTTCCATACCCTGTCCTTAATGCCGTGTGGTTCGTTTAGTATCTCGTAATAGATATATCCTGACCTGTCCGCGAATTCCCCTGCCATCTGTGACCATACTTTGTGGAGTATGTCCTCCACTTCGCGGTCGGTATCCACCGAAGGGTTGAAAGTATGGTTGTCGAGGATGAGGTGCAGCTGCAGTTCTTCGGCCCAGTCGACCACCTGGTTGAGCTTCTCCAGGAAGCGGGCATCAAGTGTATGGGCGGGTTCCCCTTCCGTCATATAATGCAGATTTATGGGAAGGCGTATATGGTCGAAACCAAGGCTTTTTATATTGATAAAATCCTGTTTTGAGTATTTGTCATATTGCACTTCCCCTGCGCTCCCGGCCTGGAACCATCCTGTAAGGTTTACCCCTTTGCGGAACGGGGTCTCAATGGCTAAAGAGGCTTCCTGGGCCGTTGCCCAGGCCATAATCATTATTAATGCCACCATCCAGGGTGCTCTTTTCATTAACAAAAGCTTCATTCCTTAAATCTTTGGGTTAATTACACTAAGATATGTAAAGTTCCAATAAGTTTTGACATTTAGACGAATCCCTGACCATACCTAATCCCCCGGTATGCCGTTCCTCTTTCTCACTTGCCGGGAAGATTCAGATAAGCCTGCATGCAATGAAAGGAGATTATCTAATAAGAAATGTTAACTTGCCAGTATGAAAGCATATATAAAAAGAAAATATGGAGGGCCGGAGATACTCCGACTGGAAGAGGTAGAAAAGCCATCACCGGATGCTGATCACATTTTAGTTAAAATAGCAGCCAATTCAGCCAATCCTGCGGACTGGCATATTCTGAGAGGAAAACCGTTCTTTGCACGCTTCTCTTTTGGATTATTCAGACCTAAGCATAAAATTCCGGGATCTGATTTTGCAGGAACTGTGGAGGAAACGGGCAGTGATGTATCAAACTTCAAGCCTGGAGATAAAGTGTTTGGAGAAAGTCTTTCAGGAGGTGCTTTTGCTGAGTATAATTCTGTGCCGGCAAAAGTCTGTGCTATCATGCCGGAAGGGACAGATTTTACTGAAATGGCAGGTGTACCGATAGCCGGGATAACAGCTTTGCAGGCACTCACCACCCACGGACAGCTCAAAGAAGGTGAATCTGTTCTTATCAATGGTTCTTCAGGAGGAGTAGGTCATTTCGCTGTACAGATTGCAAAAACCTTTGGCGCTGAAGTAACTGCTGTCTGTTCTGCCAGGAATACCGACTTTGTGAAGTCACTGGGTGCCGACCATGTTATTGCATATGATAAAGAAAACATTCATCAACATGATGGCAGGTACAAGCTTATTGTTGATACGCATGGCAATCTTACTCATAGTGATTATACACGCATGGGACAACGAGGTGTTTCCTTAGGCTTTACAACTATGGGGCATATGGCTTCAGTTCTTTTTAAGAATGCCTTCAGTAAGTTTCCCCTGGCACAATTTACCGCTGAAATGAACACAAAAGATTTAGAGACACTGGCATCTCTGATTCAAAGCAAAAAAATTAAAGTCCATATTGAAAGAACTTACCCCTATGATCAAATTCCGGAAGCCATAGGCTATATAGAAGCCATGCGCACCAGGGGAAAAGTAGTAATGGTCTGGGAAAATATCGACGGCCCCTGAAACGAAAATAAAAAAGGGAAATTTACATTCAACTAAGGCAGTATAGAGGCAATACCTTTCTTTAGGGCCACTATGTGGTCTCTTCTTAATTGATTATTGATAATACGATATGCAACTTAAGGTTGCTTAAGCATATTAAGTCCTATGCCGGGTGCGTTTCCTCAATACTGTCCATCTCCTCTGTTGTGAATGTATGAAGTTTCACAATCTTTGCATCCGACCTGAAAGCTGAAGGTATGATACGGACGATCTCATCTTTGTTTTCTGCCTCCACTATTAACCATGCCTTGTGTTCACCATCAAGGCAGCCCCAGTCGGCCTGGGCAAGAAAATGTGAACCGCTCCTGAGGAAAATATTTATGGCATACAT
>JAZBOI010000381.1:0-3191 GCA_036351095.1 Bacteroidales bacterium
GCTCCGGCAACAGGGGATGAAGCAGGGAAGGATACTGAAACAGAACTGGAAGAGTTGCCGGAGGTTGACTATAGCGGAAGATCGAGAGCCGAGCTGGTTGAAACACTGGAGTTGCTTATTGAAAACAGGCCTCTGAATGAGATAGTCGATGATGTTGACAAGATAAAAACCATATTTTATAAGAAGTATAAGGCAGAACTCGATCAGAAGAAGAGTGCTTTTCTTGAGGAAGGAGGGAGGATAGAGGATTATCAACCTGCTGATGATCCGCTCGAGATTAAAATGAAAGACCTGCTGGCCCGTTTCAGGGGAAAGAAAACAGAGTATAATAAACAGCTGGAGGTAGAGAAGCAGGAAAATCTCAGTAAGAAATATGAGATAATAGACAAAATAAAAGACCTGGTTAACAGGGAGGAATCCATAAACAAAACATTCCAGGAATTCAGGGAACTGCAGGCTCAATGGCATTCAATTGGAATGGTTCCCCAGTCTTCACTGAGGAACCTCTGGGAGACCTACAACCTCAATGTTGAGATCTTCTACGATTTTATCAAAATCAATAAGGAACTCAGGGACCTTGATTTTAAGAAAAACCTCGAAAGCAAAATCAAGCTTTGCGAAAAAGCGGAAGAACTTCTGCTTGACCCAAACCCTGTAAATGCCTTCAGGATCTTACAGGAATATCATCAGCAGTGGAGAGAAATAGGTCCTGTTCCAAGGGAATCGAGATCAGAATTATGGGAACGATTTAAACTTGCAACCTCTAATATAAATAAGCGGCACCACGAGTATTTTGAAAAACAGAAAGAGGAGCAAAAGAAAAACCTTGAAGCAAAAACCGCACTCTGCGAAAAAGTGGAGGAAATAAACAATCTTGACCTGAGCAGCTTTAAAGAGTGGGAAAGCAAAGCCAGGGAAGTGATACAGATACAAAAGGTATGGCGTACCATTGGCTTTGCACCCAAGAAACATAATAATGCCATTTATCAAAGGTTCAGGGAAGCCTGTGATGCTTTTTTCCAGGCGAAAAGAGCTTTTTATGCTGAAAACAAGGAGCAGCAGATGGCTAACCTCCAGAAAAAGACCGATCTCTGCGTTCAGGCGGAGACACTCAAGGACAGTACAGAATGGAAAGAAGCAACTGAGGCACTGATTAAACTTCAGGAAGAATGGAAAGAGGTTGGAACTGTACCAAGAAAACATTCTGATAAATTATGGAAGAGATTCAGAAAAGCATGTGATCATTTCTTTGAAAGGAAATCAGAACATTTTGCTGAACTGGACAGCTCCTTTGAAGATAACCTGAAAGAAAAGGAAGCCCTGATAGAAGAGCTGGAGAATTTCAAGCCGGGAGAAAATATTAATGAGGATTTTGAAAAGCTCAAGGATATTCAAAGAAGATGGACCGAGATAGGTTTTGTGCCCTATAAGGACAAGGACAGGATAGCCGGCAGGTACAGGACGGCCCTCAATAAACAATTCGACAGGCTGAAGATTGATGAAGAAGATAAAGCAATTCTCAAATACCAGACCAGGCTTGAAAATATCAAGGAAACACCAAAGGCTACAAGAAAACTCAGAGGCGAAAGGGAGAAATTCCTGACCAGGATAAAGCAGCTCGAAAACGATATAGTGGTGTGGGAAAATAATATTGGCTTCTTTTCAAAGTCAAGTAATGCAGAATCAATGATCCAGGAGGTGCAGTCTAAAATTGACAATGCCAGGAAATCAATTGAATTGCTGGAAGAGAAGATACGGCTGATCGATGAGTCGGGTATCAACTATGAATAATGTGTAATATCTAAATATTTTGTTTTGGCAGAAGTAAAATATGTATTTGTAACCGGCGGGGTAGCTTCATCTCTTGGAAAAGGAATAATATCATCTTCACTGGCAAAGCTGCTGCAGTCGAGGGGTTATAATGTAACAATACAAAAACTGGATCCCTATATAAATGTGGATCCGGGTACCCTTAATCCGTATGAGCATGGCGAATGTTTTGTTACTGTGGATGGTGCGGAAACGGACCTGGACCTTGGACACTATGAACGCTTTCTTAATGTACATACCTCCCAGGCCAATAATGTTACAACAGGAAGGATATACAAAACGGTCATTGAGAAGGAGAGACGTGGCGATTATCTTGGAAAAACAGTACAGGTTATACCTCATATTACTGATGAAATTAAGCGAAGTATCAAACTTGTCGGGACGAGTGGCGAATATGAAATAGTAATAACAGAAATTGGCGGTACCGTCGGTGATATTGAATCATTGCCTTATATTGAAGCCGTCAGGCAGATGAAGTGGGAGCAGGGTCTGAATAACTGCATGGTCATTCACCTTACCCTGGTACCCTACCTTAATGCCACGGGTGAGCATAAAACCAAGCCAACACAGCATTCTGTCAAAACGCTGCTCGAAGCAGGAGTACAGCCTGATGTGCTGGTTTTGAGAACTGAAATGGAACTGACGGAGGATGTCAAGGAAAAGGTGGCTCTCTTCTGTAACGTTGATAAACAGTCGGTTGTGCAATCCGTTGATGTATCATCAATATATGAAGTTCCAATAAAAATGTTGGAGGAGGGGCTCGATAAAACCGTGCTTAACAGGCTGAAACTTGAGCTGAGAGAAGAACCACCACTGGTGGTGTGGCGTGACTTCCTGAGCAAACAATCAAATCCGAAAGCAAAGGTTACCATCGGCCTGGTGGGTAAGTATGTGGAGTTGCCCGATGCCTATAAATCGATAACTGAATCATTCGCCCATGGAGGGGCTGCAAATGAATGCCAGGTAGACCTCCAGCTTATTCACTCCGAAGAGATTATCCCGGAAAACGTTTCAGCCCAGCTGGAGCACCTGGACGGTATACTTGTTGCCCCCGGTTTCGGTTCACGAGGAATAGAGGGTAAGATAACGGCGGTTAACTATGCCAGGCTAAACAATATTCCTTTCTTTGGTGTATGCCTGGGTATGCAGTGTGCGGTTATTGAATTTGCCAGGAATGTACTGAATTTTGAGAAAGCAGACTCCACGGAAATGAACCCCAAAACACCCTATCCCGTTATCGACCTGATGGAGGAACAAAAGAGCATAACGTATAAGGGCGGAACGATGAGGCTGGGAGGGTATAAATGCATGCTTGCAGAAGACTCCAGGGTATACAGGGCTTATGGGAAAACAGAAATAAC
>JAZBOI010000382.1:0-10678 GCA_036351095.1 Bacteroidales bacterium
AATGCACCGCGTCGCTCTTTTGCATTGTCCACCACATCGTCATGTACCAGGGTTGCCGTATGAAGCAACTCGACAAAGGTTGCCGCAACATATGTTGACTCGTTAATCTTACCATTGAGCCCGGCCGAAAGAAAAACCAGGAGCGGTCTCATTTGCTTACCCTTGCGGCGAATGATGTAATTAAGAATAATTTTTAAAAGGGGAACATTTGTACGTAGCGTGTTGTTGAAGTAACGTTCAAATTCCTTCATTTCAGCTTCAACCGGCTGCCTGATTGTTTTCAGTCTTGACATAAATGCAATTTAAAACGATTCCCGGAGATTTAAAAACAGGGACCTAACAAATTTACGAGCATAATTGTTGCATGCTAAGTTATAAACATAATGGATATCCCTGTAGTCAAAGGTAATTAAATATCATTCGCCTTTAACATATTAACATATTTATATATATTTGCCATATGAATATGAAAGGGCAGAGAAATACCTGAAAGGACTTATGGAGCCCGCATTGTGAAATGATATTAAGGAATGAAAGCTGACACAAATAAGCCGGTGTCACAACAATAAAGCGTTTACGAAATGAAGAATATGAAGTTAAATCCCGGACAGCTTGAGAATGCGGCGAATATGCTGAAAGCCATTGCTCACCCGATGAGGATAGCAATAATTGGTTTTCTCGAACAGGGGGAATCGCTTTCGGTAACAGAGATACATGAAAAGCTTGGGATAGAACAGTCAACCACCTCCCATCATCTGGGCATATTGAAGGATAAAGGAGTGCTTGTTTCCAGGAGGGAAGGTAAAAAAACCTATTATGCCCTCAGGCATGAAAGCCTTAAAAACATTATTGACTGCATTAGCAAGTGTGAGGGCAGCTAGTCATTCTCTTTAAAAAACTTCTTCTGGAATATTATTATCGTTATTACCCCCATTGTTACCGCACTGTCGGCCAGGTTGAAAACAGGCCTGAAGAAAACCAGTGATTGTCCCGGTCGTATGGGCGACCATTCCGGCCACTGTGTATCAATTACAGGGAAATACAACATATCAACGACACGACCGTGAAGAAATGATGAATAGCCACCTTCCGGCGGGAACATTTGCGCCGGCTCATAAAAACTCTCATTGAAAATTATTCCATAGAAAGCACTGTCTATAATATTACCGACAGCCCCGGCAAAAATCGCACTGACAGCCAGTATGAATCCAGGGTGTGCATCATTTTTTATGAGATGAAATATATACCATCCTATGGCAACAGAGGCTACTATTCTGAAAAGGCTCAGTACCAGCTTGCCTGCTTTTCCTCCCATCTCCATACCAAAGGCCATCCCGTTATTCTCAATAAAGTGCAGGATGAACCAGTCGCCGAAAATGTGCTTATCCTCTCCAATGACCATCGTGGTCTTTATCCATATCTTCATCACCTGGTCGGCTACCAGTATGAGAAGGATTAATAATATTGCTTTTGTTCTGATCGACATCTATATAGTTTTGAGGCCGCAAAATAGTAAAAAAAAGTAATATGGCTGCCGGCGGGGAATAATTTGCCTGATTGCCACCACCCACCCGGAGGTGGATGGCGCATCCGGGGCATTATATTCAGATATTGCTTTTCCCGAAAAGATTTGTTTTTGCGGACAGGTACATAATAGCCGCAAGACCTATAAATAATCCTATATTACCGGCCAGATAAGCAAACTCATTGAGGGCAAGGAGCACGTAGATGAAAACATAGAGGACCGTCAGCATGCCGCTCACCATAAGAACATATCTTGATTTTTTCAGCAATGAGGCCGTAAAAAAAGTAAGCAAAGCTATTGTCGAAAAGGCGGAAATAATATAAGCAGGATTAAAACCTATGTGTTCACTTAAAGCATTGAGAAGGGAGAAGAAAAGCACCAGTGCCAGCGACACGAGGAAATAATGAAAGAGATGCAATCTTTTATTGGATGATATCTCCAGGAAGAGCAAAACCAGGAAGGTGAATGCTATGAAAAGCAGGCCGTATTTTGCACTTCTCTCCGCTTTCCTGTAATGATCAACCTCCAATATCAGCTTTACGCCAAAGGACTCTTTCTCAGGATTGTGTACAGACCCGTACCATGATTGGGGAAAATTCCTGTTAAGATGGGTGATATGCCAGATTGCTTCAAAACCCTCTTCACCCACAGTCCTTTCCCCCGGAAGGTAATTGCCTGTAAAGGAGGGTGCATCCCAGGACGATTCAATACTAACACAGGTCGATTTGCCCGCCGGTGCGAAAAACAGACCCGAAGAACCCCTTAAAGAGAGCTGCAGGTCAAACACAAGGCTTCCCTGTCCTTCATTTATTGCCACCGGGTAGGTCAGACCTGAATCAAACAGATCATGGTCAGATACCCCGGGCCTGGCAGAAACAGGGCTGCCGGATATTTTCATAACAGGATCCTTCATAATACCTCGATTATCGGATACGCCCAGCGTATAATAAGCATCTTCCCACATTATGTCCAGGTCAGGATCAGACTTTTCAGCAGCTATTTCAAAGGTGCCTGACAGGCTGAGGTCTGTTTCATAAATTATCGATTCATAAATGCCTTTATATCTTATCTGCGGGGACAGGATCCCGGTGATCTCAAGCTCTTCAGGCATAATATGCCAGGTAGTCTCAAATAGACTGGCCTTACCTTCAGCAGAATAATTTGTCCTTCTTACAGGTATATTAAGGACCGGACCGCTAACAGTCTGCTCCTTACCCCATTCCTCCGATATTTCTTCCTGGACAGAAAGTGAGTTAGCAGCCCTTTCCCTGATGACATTCCTGATCAGCTCCAGGGGCAGAAGAAACATAATGGCCATAATTCCCAGCAGGGCCATTTTGAAGGTTAAGGTCTCGTACCACTTAATCTCGTTTTGATTCCCGTTTTTCATTACATGTATTTTTCTTTATTGTATAATATGTAGATTATTAAAAGTACTTTGAATTACAAAGTATGTCGTTAAAAAAAATCAGCTCTTATTCATAAGTTGTTCAAGTGCACTGAGGTGACTGTTGAAAATATTCCTTCCCCTGGCTGTAATACTATAGTTCGTTTTCGGTTTTTTCCCTATGAATTGCTTTGTAACCTTAACAAGCCCGTGCTTTTCAAGCATTTTCATATGACTTGCAAGGTTTCCGTCGGTTACATCAAGCAATTCCTTAAGTGTATTGAAGTCAATACTTTCATTAACCATCAGTGCTGACATTATTCCCAGCCTGACACGGTTCTCGAGTAATTTGCTTAGCCTGTTCAATATTTCTTTCATGCCATATCCCTCTGCTTGTTCATCCGTATTTTTTATGCATGATCAAACCATACAGAATATGAAGTACTCCAAATCCAAATGCCCATAAGAATAAAGCTATTGAAGGAAAGACAAGTGCAAGCAGGCCCGTGAGAACCTCCAGCATACCCAGGTAGTGGATTTCCCCGAATGTAAACTTACCGGCGCTGACAAGGGACAGCCCGTAAAAAATTAACATTGAGGGCATTATGTAATTATAATCGCGGTGTAAATAGAAAAACAGGATAAAAACCGCACCTGCAATAAGGGGAATCAGCAGGTTTAATAACATTCGCCTGACAGTAACACTCCAGATCCTGGTACCGGTCCTTGCAGCCTTACGATATGACAGGTAAACACCGGTGACCAGTGTGGCCACAAGCACGGCAAGGGCATCAAAAAAAAGCACCAGATCCAGTCCGGATACTCCTGATAATTCGTTATTGCGAAATGACAAAAAAGCGATGGCAGAACCGGCCAGGGCAAAAATCCCCGCAAAAACACCCGATAAGCCGCTGAGCGACAAAAACCTGGAAGATTCTTCCATGATTTTCCTGATTGTCTTCAGGTCTTCAGAATGATTATTTGTATCCATATATAAAAGTACTTTGTATTGCAAAGTTAAACTAATTTTTAGCATGAACAAATCTTTTTTAATTTTTATCTTAGCTGCCTGTTTGAATGGGCTTATTACAGTGTCTGAAGTGAAAGCTAGCCCGGCGGGTATTTGAATTTTTGCTCAACATGATGCTTCAGACACTACCGGGCAGGAGCCCTGGAGAACATACCCAGGGGGAAGCATTGAACGCTACCCTGTGTCATGCTTTGAGAGCCCGCTCATAGGAAACTGAAAACTTATGCGATGCTGAGCCGAAAAAACATATAATGACCGGATCTGAAAAAATGCTTATCGGCACCATTCCCGCAGAGGTGGTGCGTAAAAAAATAAAAAACATATACATAAGGGTTTATCCGCCTGATGGGAGGGTTGTTATATCCGTTCCTGCACGTATACCCGGCAGGAAGGTGGATGAATTTATCAGGTCAAAAACCCCCTGGATAAGCAGGCAGCATGAGAGACTCAGGAATACTGAAAGGCAGCGCCCCGCTGAATTCAGCGATGGTGAATATCATAAATACGAGGGCCGGAATTACATATTGAAGATCATTGAAGGGACAAAAAACATTTCGGTTCGTCTTTATGACGGCTCCATACACATGGGTCTCGACAAAAACTATGACAGGGCGGCCAGGGAAAGAATAATGGATGCCTGGTACAGGCAGTCCTTAAAGGCAAAAATACCGGGCCTTAAGGAAAAATGGGAAGCGAAGATGGATTTAAATGTGTCAGAGGTTAGAATAAGGAAAATGAAAACCAAGTGGGGCACATGCAATATAAGGGACAGGAGGATATGGCTGAACCTGGAGCTGGCGAAATATAGCGACAGCATACTTGAATACATTTTCGTGCATGAAATGGTTCACCTGCTGGAGAGAAAGCATAACAGGCGTTTTTATTCACTGATGGACAGCTACCTTCCCGACTGGAAGGACAGGAAAAAAATTATGGGATCCGATCCCCTTTAATAGATAATATCTTAAATTGTAAAGCTTTTTCCATAATAACTATTAAGCTCTTAAAAATATGAATCTTAACAGGAGAAATTTTTTAAAAACAAGTGGTGCTGCGGTGGCCGGTACAATCATTGTACCGCCCTTTCTTAAGTCATGCGGCAACCTGCAAACATCAACAAACGTGAAAAACTACCTTGATCATTTTGAAATCAGCACTGAAGTGCTCGGAAAAGTTATTTCGGAAGCCATGTCAAAAGGCGGCGACTATGCCGATCTTTTCTTTGAGCATAAAATATCAAACAATATTGGCTTACAGGACGGTAAGGTTAATATTGCATCCTCGAACATTGACTACGGTGTGGGCATCAGGGTCCTGAAGGGTGACCAGACAGGCTTCGCCTATTCGGAGTCGCTCGAAACAGCCTCCATGCTCGATGCTGCCAGGCTGGCGGCCAGTATTGCTGCCAACCCGTCAACATTCAGTAAGGCAGGCATAAGTGAAAAAATACCGGCTGACTATTACAGCATAAGCAGGTCATGGGAGGATGTATCCGTAAAAGACAAGGTGCCTTTTGTACAAAAGATCAATGACCGCATATTCAGTATGGATGAGAAGGTAATCAAGGTGAACGCCTCGCTCAATGATGAAACAAGCTATGTCCTGTTTTACAATTCAGAAGGGATGCTGAGTTATGATTACAGGCCTCTTACCAGTTTCGCGGCAATGTGTATCATGCAGAAAGAAAAACAGATAGAGAATTCTTACTCATCACGTTCCTACAGGAAGGGCTTTGAATGGCTCACCGATGACCTGGTGGAGGAACTGGCCCGCGAAGCTGTTGACAACACAAATATCCTCTTCGGGGCAACCAGGCCCAGGGCGGGTGAATTGCCTGTAATCCTGGGTGCCGGTGGATCAGGCATTCTGCTCCATGAAGCCATAGGTCATACTTTTGAAGCCGATTTTAACAGGAAGGGAACATCAATTTTCAGTGATAAGATGGGTAAGAAAGTGGCGGAGAACTTCATTAATATAATTGATGACGGCACCCTTGAAAACAACCGGGGTTCACTCAACATAGATGATGAAGGAAACGATGTCAGGAAAACATATCTTGTTAAGGATGGCGTGCTGAACAGCTATATACACGACAGGATAAGTGCCGGTCATTATGGTGTCGAACCCACGGGTAATGGTCGCAGGCAGTCATTTCGCAATATACCCCTTCCCAGGATGAGATCGACTTACATGGAGCCGGGTCCGCACAGGAAGGAAGATATCCTGGCAGAGGTGGATTACGGGGTATATGTGGATAATTTCAGTAACGGCCAGGTTAAGATAGGAGCAGGCGATTTTACCTTTTTTGTAAAATCAGGTTACCTGGTGGAGAAGGGGAAGCTGACGCAGCCGATAAAGGACATCAATATAATTGGTAACGGCCCGCAGGCCCTTGCCGATATTACAATGGCAGCTGATGACTATAAGGCTGATAACGGTACATGGATGTGCGGCAAGGGAGGACAGTCGGTTCCGGTAACAATGGGTCTGCCGACCGTACTGGTCAAAAAACTGACCGTAGGTGGGATGAATGCTTAATTTCCGGGAATTATTATGAATCAGAAATTGTAAAACAGGAAAATGAAATATCATGACAAAGGAAGAAAAATATAAACTTGCAAAAAAGGTTGTTAATCACGCACTTGAATGCGGTGCTCAGGGGGTAAGGGCAGTAATCAGCGACAGCCGCAGTAACAGCATATCGGTGAGGGAAGAGAAAATTGAAAACCTTGAACAGTCAATTGAAAACGGTCTCAGCGTCCATTTTTATGTAGACAGGAGGTACTCTGTGCATTCAACCAACAGGCTGGATAACTGGGATGAGCTTGACCGCTTTATAAGTGAGGCTATTGAAGGCACCAGGTACCTTTCCGAGGACGAATACAGGAGTTTGCCCGACCCGGATCTCTATTATAAGGGAGGAGGTCCTGAGCTTAATACTTTTGACGATAATTTCCGCACTGTTGACCCACAAGAAAAGATCGATTCTGCCTTTGCGGTTGAAAAGGAGGTTCTTGGCAGGGATGAGCGCATAATATCTGTCACTGCTTCATATAATGACGGTCTGAATGAAACTGTGATGGTGACAAGCAATGGCTTTGAAGGAGACAGGTCGAACACCTACTATGGTGTCAGTGCATCCGTATCCGTAAAGGAGGATGATGCACGACCAAGTGACGGCTGGCACAGGAGCTCTCTTTTTTATTCTAAGCTGGATCATGAGGGTATAGGTACGGAAGCCCTGAAAAGAGCCCTCAGGAAACTGGGCCAGGCCAAGATTGATTCCGGAAATATGCCGATGATTATCGAAAACAGGCTCGCAGGCCAGAGCCTGAGTCCCCTCATCAGGGCTCTCAACGGTTCAGCCATACAACAGAAAAATTCCTTCCTGGTGGACATGCTGGGTGAAAAGGTAGCCTCCGGCAGGCTCACAATAACAGATGATCCATTTATTGTCGGGGGAAGGGGATCCGGTCATTTTGACAACGAGGGCCTGGCACTGAAGAAAAGGACAATCATTGAGAATGGAGTCCTGAAAAATTACTACATAGATACATACTACGGTAAAAAGCTGGATATGAAGCCTACCAGCGGAATCACCACCAACCTTGTTTTTGAACCTGGAGATAAGAACCTGGAAGAGATGATTGCCATGCTCGACAGGGGTATCCTGGTGACCGGCTTTAACGGTGGTAACTGCAATGGCTCAACGGGTGATTTTTCATACGGTATTGAAGGTTTCCTCGTAGAAAAAGGGAAAGTAGTAAAACCTGTATCGGAAATGAATATCACCGGCAACATGCTGGATCTTTATAAGAACCTTGCAGAGGTGGGTAATGATGTCTACGAAGATGCGGCCTGGAGGACACCTTCATTGCAGTTCAACAATGTTAGTTTCAGCGGTAAATAGTTACCGGGACTGAGGTCTGACGGCCTGCCGGCAGGGATGCCGGGCCCGGACTGGCTATTAATCTGAACTAAGAGGCATCCCGGGTGTTTAATATATAAAGAGAAAAGATGAATAAAACAGCAATAGTATTCGGAGCAACGGGACTTGTGGGTTCAGAACTGCTTTACCAGCTTATAATGGATATAAGGTACAGTGCCATCAAGGTATTTACCCGCCGTGAGCTCAACATTGAACATATCAAGGTAATAGAACATGTTGTGGATGTGGAAAACCCTGGCAGTTATGCTGACCTTATAAAGGGGGATGATCTGTTTATCTGTCTTGGTACCACCAGGCGGAAGGCCGGCTCACTGGCGAAGATGGAAGAAATTGACCGTGACCTTCCTTTTGAAATAGCAAGGACTGCCCTGGCAAGGGGTGTTAAGAATGTAGCGGTGGTGTCGAGTATAGGAGCCAGTGCCTCCTCGGGGAATTTTTACTACAGGATAAAGGGTGAGATGGAAGATAAGATCACTTCACTTGATTTCAGCCGTAAGCTTGTGCTGAGACCATCGATTTTGCTTGGGAAAAGAAATGAAACGAGGATACTTGAGTCAATCGGCAAGTGCCTGGTGAAAAGCATTTCTTTTGCCCTCAGGGGCAAAAACCGTAAGTACAGGGGCATCAGGGCAAGCGATGTGGCCTGGGTGATGGTGAGGGAGATTAATAATGTCAACGGCAGGGAGCTTTATGAGTCGGATGAAATAGAGGCCATCAGGAGGCAGAGAGATGAAGCAGAAAAGGAAAAAGAGAAGGAACAGAAAGCGAAAGAAGCATAAACCCGGTACTCGTTCCACAGGGTAATGTTTATCATTATTTCATATATTTACATCCTAATTAAAAAATATTTAAAATGGCAGGATTGATTATTATACTGGTTATTGTTGTTATTCTTCTGTTGACTCTTATATCTCTGTATAACAGGCTTGTAAGGTTAAGGAATAACAGGGAGAATGCCTTTGCTGACATAGATGTGCAGCTCAGGCAGCGACACGATCTGATACCACAGCTTGTTGATGCTGTTAAGGGCTATATGACCCATGAGCGTGAACTGCTTACAGAAGTTACCAATGCGCGGGCACAGGCCATGCAGGCAGGTACCATTAATGAAAAGATAGGTGCTGAAGAAAGGCTTACCAGGGCACTGGGTGGCATACAGGTGGCCGTTGAGGCTTACCCTGACCTGAAAGCAAGCCAGAATTTCATGCAGCTACAGGAGGAAATTTCAGATGTTGAGAACAAGCTTGCAGCTGTCCGCAGGTTCTTCAATGCAGCCACCAAGGAACTTAATATTGCAGTACAGGTCTTCCCCTCAAATATTATTGCAGGTATGTTTGGTTTCCACAAGGAACCCATGTTTGACCTGGGTGAACGTCGCCAGGTGATGGAAGAACCGCCGAAGGTTAGTTTTGAATAATAAATAGCATCAATGAGTTACGTAGGCTTACAATCGCAGATATGGAAGAATAACATCAGGTCTGCAGTATTGCTTATTCTTTTCCCTCTGGTGATCATGGCTCTTGTTTTTGTTTTCTGGTTGATATACAGCATGTACCAGCCGGAAGCAGGCATTGATCCTGTGAATGGTTTTCTCAGGACCATACCATGGGTGGCAGCCGGTGTTCTGCTGTGGTTTTTCATTGCCTGGTCCTCACATACATCAATGATAAACAAAGCTACCGGCTCCAGGCCGCTGGAGAGAAAAGAGAACAAAAGGGTTTATAACCTGGTCGAGAACCTTGCCATTGCTGCCGGCATGAAGCGCATGCCTAAAGTAAATGTGATTGAGGATGACAGCCTGAATGCCTTTGCCAGCGGCATTAATGAAAAAACATATACCATCTCTTTATCAAGGGGCATCATTGACAGGCTTGATGATGATGAACTGGAGGCGGTTATAGCTCATGAGCTGACACATATACGCAACAAGGATGTCCGCCTGCTGATTATCTCCGTGATCTTTGTGGGGATCTTTGCCTTTGCAACGCAGGCACTGCTGAGGGGGACCCTGTATGGCGGTGTTGGAAGGCGGCGTGACAGTAAGAATGGCCTTGCTATAGTATTGATCATCGTCCTGGCAGCCATTGGCTGGTTGCTGACAACACTGTTCAGGTTTGCCCTGTCGCGTAAAAGGGAATACCTTGCCGATGCAGGATCGGCCGAGTTGACACGCAAACCCTACGCCCTGGCTTCGGCCCTGAGAAAGGTGTCGGGCGATCCCCGTATAGAGGCAGTAACACGCAAGGATGTGGCCCAGATGTTTATAGAAAACCCGGGTGTCAAAAAGAAAGGAGCCTCTTTCTCCACCCTCTTTGCCACCCACCCGCCCATACAGGAAAGGATAAGGGTACTGGAAGGGATGATGTAAGGCCCTAACAGCATTTACTAAAACAGCAATAAAATGTCAGTAACACGTTTCGGGGTTTCAATGGAAAAGGAACTGCTGGATGCACTGGATGACTATGTGAAGGAGAACAGTTTCTCAAACAGGTCACAGGCCGTAAGACGCCTGGTCTCGGATAACCTTACAGTCAAAAAATGGAAATGCAACAATATTGTTGCAGGCTCGGTAACCCTTGTGTACAACCATCATAAAAGCGATATACAGATTATGCTGACCGACCTGCAGCATGACTACCATAAACTCATACTGTCATCACAGCATTTTCACCTGGATAACGAGCAGTGCCTGGAGATAATAGCCGTTAAGGGAAAGGCAAAAGAACTCACCGAACTGGCAGATAAGCTAATAGCCATAAAGGGCATACAGCACGGTAAATTATCAAT
>JAZBOI010000383.1:0-2396 GCA_036351095.1 Bacteroidales bacterium
CCATGTCAGCTTTGCGCTGACAAGGCTCATAAACTTATCCCACCATGGTGAATGGATGGAATTAAGAAAAAGAAAAATATCCTGGTCAAGCTTCTCTAACATAGCATAGATAGGTGATTAACTGTTAAGTGATCGCCATAAAATATCTTTCAGGCTGTCTATTCCCTTTCCGGATACTGAAGAAATAAAGACATGGGGACTGACATCTATCTCCTTTTCCATCTCGCCCATCAGTTCGTCGTCCAGAAGGTCTGCTTTACTGATGGCAAGTATCCTTTTTTTATCAAGCAGTTCAGGGTTATATTTTCCCAGTTCGTCCAGCAATATACGGTATTCAGTCATCACATCCCGGCTGTCGGCAGGAACAAGGAACAGGAGCACCGAGTTTCTCTCGATGTGCCTCAGGAACCTGTCGCCCAGACCTTTGCCTTCATGTGCCCCTTCAATAATACCGGGTATGTCTGCCATTATGAATGACCGGTGATCATGGTAAGCCACTATACCAAGGTTAGGGACCAGCGTCGTAAAGGGATAATCGGCAATTTTGGGCTTTGCTGCCGAAACGACGCTCAGCAGTGTTGATTTACCTGCATTGGGAAATCCCACCAGTCCCACATCTGCCAGCACCTTCAGCTCGAGGATGAACCAGCCTTCGCTTTCAGGCTCACCCGGCTGTGCAAACCGGGGTGTCTGCCTCACGGAGGATTTAAAATGGACATTACCCAGTCCTCCCCTGCCACCCTTCAGCAAAACTTTTTCCTGTCCGTCTTCCGTTATCTCAAGCAGTTGACTTCCCGACTCAGCATCTCTTGCCACCGTACCAAGTGGAACATCAACATATATATCCTCACCTTCTGCTCCTGTTTTCATTGATGATGATCCCGATGTGCCGTGACCTGCGAAAATATGCTTCCTGTATTTGAGGTGGATAAGGGTCCATAGCTGCTTATTACCCCTCAGGATAATGTGTCCTCCCCTGCCACCGTCACCACCGTCGGGTCCTCCCTTCGGGATAAATTTTTCCCTGCGCAGGTGTGCCGACCCGCTTCCGCCCCTGCCGGAGCGGCAGAAAATCTTTACATAATCAACAAAATTGCTTTCAGGCATATCTTATTTTAAAGACCTTTCTACTGCTTTGCACAGCCGGTCAAATATTTCGTCAATATCACCCATGCCGTTAACAGGCAGGTATTTGTTATCCTTTCTATAGTAATCAATTACAGGCTCTGTCTTTTCCCTGTAAACCTTTATCCTGTTTTCTATCACATCGATCTTTTTATCATCTGGTCTGCCTGATGTTTCAGCCCTCAGCAGCAATCTTTTCACCAGCTCATCATGCTCAACCTCGAGCATCAGCATCTTACTGATCGATGTATTCTTCTCCTCAAGCACCTCATCGAGGGCTGCCGCCTGTTCGACGGTGCGGGGAAAGCCATCAAAGATAAATCCTCCTGCAGAGGGATTGGCATCGATTCTTTCGGCAATCATCTGTATCACCACCTCGTCGGGTACCAGTTCACCCCTTTTCATTAAGTCTTCAACCCTTTTACCCATCTCAGTGGCTGCTGCCACTTCCTCCCTGAGCATATCGCCTGTTGAAAGATGTATCAGCCTGAATTCTTCTGCCAGCTTAACCGATTGTGTGCCCTTTCCCGATCCCGGAGGGCCGAAAATCAAAAAATTAGTCATCCCTGTATATTTATTTTACTTATTGTTTATCCCCTTCACCGGCAATCCTGTATATCGACCGCAGGTTACGTCCAAGGCCGTCCCAGTCGAGGCCATAGCCAATAACAAAATCATTGGGTATCTCAAAGCCAAGGTAGTCAATCTTATAGCTGCCGCTGTAAGCAGCAGGCTTAAGCAGCAGGGCAGCCACCCTGATCTCCTTTGCCCCCTTATCATAAAGATCTTCAATTATGCCATCCAGTGTTTTTCCCGTATCGATAATATCTTCAAGGATTATAACTGTTTTGTTTTTGATATCTTCGTTAACCCCAATCAGCCTCCTTACATTACCGGTTGATGCCAGGCCTTCATATGAAGTTAATTTCATAAATGACAGTTTCACGTTCATGTCAATATTCCTGAGCAGGTCGGCGGTAAAAACAAATGAGCCGTTCAGTATACTAATAAAAAGGATTTCCTTTCCACTGTAATCGTTTTCTATCTTTTGGGCGAGCTCACTCACTTTTGCAAGTATCTCTTTTTCTTCAAGATAAACTTCAAAGATCTTATCCCTGATTTTCAATTTATTCATACACAGGTCTGATGACGGTTTCAATTAATTGATGCGAAAATATAAAATATATAACTTATTTTTGTGTCAAATGAAAAATAAAAACAAGCTAATATGAAGCCAAGAGTAAGTATTATCATGGGCAGCACCTCCGATC
>JAZBOI010000384.1:0-4671 GCA_036351095.1 Bacteroidales bacterium
ATAATCTCATGCCCCTTTTCAAGGGCAATATTCTCAACTTCCCTGCCCATTCTTCCATAACCTATTATAGTTATCCTCATATATTTTTTTGAGCTAAAATACCCGATTTTTTTTAAAGTAATGGCTAATATGGACCGGAAACATTTATTATTAACTTTAAAGCTTAATTTGAAAAATAGAACCGAAATGAGATCAGTGAGCAGCTTATTTTTTGCATTCAGCATTCTTTTAATGTCTTCATTACAGATACGGGGCCAGAAAGCAGATCCCTACCATATTTCATCCGGGGGTTTCGGCTATCTGCTTGAAGAAAGTCCCGGTGTATCGCTGTGGTGGTGTGAGGGAGCCTTCAAGATCATGCGCGATACTCCCTCCCCTGCATCAGTGGAGGATACGGTCAGCATATGGTCGGCTGCTAACGAATATGAAGCATTCCAGGTGGTTATCAATCCATCTTCAAGGATGGAGAATCTTAGAATAAGTTCATCCGATTTCATATCAGGAAACAATAAGATTGACGCCAGGCATGTCGGGATAAGGCAGGTTGAATATGTTAAAATCACCAGGGCGACCGACAGTTACGGTTTTACAGGATACTGGCCCGACCCGCTGCCTTTGGTAGACGGACCTGTCACTGCCTGTGGTGGTGAGAACACAACATTCTGGATAAATATTTTCGCCCCCGGTGAAACTGCTCCGGGGATATACAGGGGTACCATAAGTTTGGGAAATGCACAGTGGGAAAAAGAAATAGCGGTAAAGCTTAAGGTATGGGATTTCTCCCTTCCCCGTGTAAGCAGTGTTCGCTCAGGATTCGGGCTAAGTGTCGATAAGATAGCAAGATATCACAACCTGGAATCGGAAGAAGACATTAAGAATACCTTTGACCTTTACATGCAGGCCTTCAGGGACTACCGGATAGCCCCCTACGATCCTTTTTACCTCTATCCTATCAGGGAAAAGGTCAGCGGCCTTGAATGGGAAGGCGGGATATATGATTTTGACAATTCCTACAATGGTGATTATTCACTGATGGTTGAAGATAATGACCCGGCAGGATCGCCGGCTGCCAGATACAGGAAGATGCTTGGTATTGATCCATCTAAGAAATACGTACTGAGGTGGAATATCAAAGGCGGGAAAAAAGATCAGCAATACTGCATCCTCCTGGAAGCTTACAATAAGGAAGGGGAAAAGCTGGTATATGAAAACAGGATGGAGGTTTTCACCTGCGACACCATATGGAGCAGCAGGGAATTCACACCGGCTTCTTTCAGTGAGGAGGTTTCCATGACCGGTCTTTCAATCTTCCCTGCATTCAGAACGGCTGCAGGTGAAGACACAGGAAGAGTGTGGATTGACAATATTGCTCTCAGTGTGGAGGGCGGTAAGGAAAATATGTTAGAACAATCCGGCTTCGAGGTTGAAGCAGGTGATATTGACATCGAGCTCGATTTCACAGATTTTGACATGGCCGGAAAAAGGTACCTGGATGAGTTCGGCTTCAATTCCTTCAGGCTGTACCTTAAGGGTATGGGCAGCGGCACATATTACAGTCGCACCGAAGGCGTATTTGAAGGATTCAGACAGGGAAGTCCTGTATATGACAGCCTGATGGCCAAATATCTGCGTATCATGCAGGACCACCTGCAGGAGAAGGGATGGCTTGGAAAGGAATATGTTTACTGGTTCGATGAGCCGGGAAAGAAAGATTATCCCTTTGTCAGAAAAGGTATGGAAACAATAAAAAGATCGGCTCCGGGGATCAATACTTTTCTTACAGAGAATGATCCGGGACCTGAGATAATGGATGTTACAGACATAAGCTGCACCATATTCCACAGGCTTGATCCTGACCAGGCAAAAAAAATTGCGGCCAGAGGCCAGGAATACTGGTCGTATCTATGCACCGCCCCAAAAGCACCCTGGGTATCCTTATTCATTGATCATGATGCAATAAACTTGAGGATGTGGTTATGGATGACCCATGCATGGAAACTCAAAGGCATACTTGTCTGGTCGACAAACTACTGGGACTCCTATTCGGCATCACCTCAAGGTTATATGCAGAATCCATGGACCGAGCCGGCTTCTTTTGTGCAGGGCTACGGATGGCCTTATGGCAAGCAAACCTTGTGGGGCAACGGAGACGGAAGATTTTTTTACCCTCCTAACAGGGATCCCAATAATGACAGGAACAAATACATAGAAGGTCCCATACCGTCGATACGGCTTGAATTTCTAAGGCAGGGTATAGAGGATTATGAATATCTTGTAATGCTGGAAGAGCTTATGAACAGCTACAGCGGACCGGATAAGGGCCTGGCCAGGGAAGCCAGGAAGTTGCTGGACACTGAAGGGAAATTATTCAGGGATGGAAAGACTTACACGAAAAATCCTGCGGAAATACTTGCTTACAGGAAAAAAATAGCAGATCTTATAATTGAATTTAAGAAATAAAATCTTATGAAAAACTCAGTATTTATCACGACAGCTGTTGCCATAATGTTATTATCGTGTTCAGTCAGGGACAACGACAGGGAAGAATGGCAAAGCATATTCAACGGTGAAGATCTGGAGGGATGGACAATTAAGATAACAGGATATCCCGCGGGGGTAAATTACAATAATACTTTCAGTGCAGAGGAGGGTATTCTGAAGGTGTCATATGATGATTATGAACAGTTCAATGGGGAGTTCGGTCATATTTTTTACAATGAGAAGCTGTCGTCATACAAACTGAGGCTGAAGTATCGCTTCACCGGAGAACAGGTGGAGGGTGGTCCTTCATGGGGATACAGGAACAGCGGGGTGATGCTTCATTCACAGTCAGTGGAATCAATGCTTGTCGGGCAGGATTTCCCTGTCTCAATAGAAGCCCAGTTCCTCGGGGGTGATGGGGAAAGTGAAAGAAGCACACTTAATGTTTGCACTCCCGGTACAAATATTGTCATTGGCGGCGAACTTATAAGGAGGCACTGCACTAACAGCAGTTCAGGGACTTATCATGGTGATGTATGGGTTTCTGCCGAGCTGGTCGTATATGCTGACAGTCTTATTCATCACCTTGTTGAAGGTGACACTGTAATGACATATTACCAGGCCCAGATTGACGGCAATGACCTGCCAGAAGGTTTTCCCCTACCTGATGGCACCCCCCTGGGTACAGGATATATATCCCTGCAGGCAGAAAGTCACCCCGTTGAGTTCAGGGATATTGAGCTTTTAAAAATAAAATAAGACAGGGGCGGGCAACAGCCGCCTGCTGACCGGGAGTTCAGGACAGGCAACAACTATATTATTTCCGGAAGACTACCTTTCCGCCCACTATAGTATAATCAACTGTTGTCTTCATTATTTCATTCTCAGGCACAGTCATCAGGTCCCTGTCGGTAATTACTATATCGGCAAGGTAGCCCTCTTTTATCATTCCTTTGCGATCTTCCATGAACTGTGCATATGCTGCTCCCAGGGTATAGAGTCTTATAGCTTCCTCCATGGTCAGTTTCTCTTCAGGGAACCAGCCCTCTCCTTCTTCACCCATCCTGTCTTTTCTTGCTACTGCAGCATAGAGTCCTTCCATCGGGTTAAGAGGTTCCACGGAATAATCGGTACCGAAAGCAATTTTAGCGCCTGCATCCAGGAGTGAGCGCCATGCATAGGCACCTTTGCTTCTATCCAGACCTATTCTTTTTTCACAAAACCTCTTATCGGTGATACAGTGAGTAGGCTGCATGGAGGCTATTACACCCAGCTCTGCAAAGCGTGGTATATCCTCCTGTATCAGGAGCTGTGCATGCTCGCTCCTGTGCCTGGAATCGCGCTCCCCGTTTATTTCAATGGCTTTTTCATAAGCGTTCAATATCCAGTTATTTGCCTTCGTGCCAATAGCATGAATACCTATCTGGAAGCCCTCTGCGTCGGCAGCAATAACCTTCTTTTCAAGCTCTTCATAAGTCATCTGTGGCAGTCCTGTCTTATCCGGCTCATCACTGAAGGGCTCAAACATGAAGGCTGTGCCCGATCCCAGTGTTCCATCCATAAAATCTTTAAGATAGCCAAACCTGAGCCAGTCGTTTTCCGGGGGGTATTTAAGTCTCAGTTCATCATATTGTGCAAGCCGCTCACTGTCATCCGTCAACACGGCACCAATATCTATACGGCTAGTCAGCTCACCCTCATTCATTAATTTTTCGTACATGGACCAGTTTGCCCTGCCGGGAATCTGTATGCTTGTAACGCCCAGCTTACGGGCATTTTCCAGTGCCATCAGGTAACCCTGCCAGGCTCTTTGAGCTTCTTCCTCTTCTGTTCTCTCAACGGGAACGGCACCATAGTTCAGTAGTTGTGTTGCTGCTTCCTTGAATATTCCCGTTGGCTCACCCGTTTCAGGGTCGCGTTGAATCTCACCGCCGAAGGGATCAGGGGTGTCCTTTGTAATCCCTGAATTTTCAATAACATAGCTGTTTACGAGCACCGAGTGACCATCGGTTCTGCTCAATACGACAGGATTATTGGGCGCTACTATATCAATAAGCTCTTTTGTCGGCCACTCTCTTGTGATAAACATCTCATGTTCCCAGTGTCCGCCCCTGATAAGCTCGCCGGGCTTAGACCTGGCAACCTGTTCTCTGACCTTTTCGGTAATAAGGGCAGGATCAGTAATATATC
>JAZBOI010000385.1:0-4617 GCA_036351095.1 Bacteroidales bacterium
CGGCAACACGTACCGAGACAACCAGGCCGGTTACAAGAAGCCAGGAAAGGTCGGCAACACGTACCGAGACAACCAGGCCGGTTACAAGAAGCCAGGAAAGGTCGGCAACGCGTACAGAGACAACCAGGCCTGTAACAAGAAGCCAGGAAAGGTCGGCAACGCGTACAGAGACAACCAGGCCGGTAACAAGAAGCCAGACAAGATCGGCTACACGCACCGAGACAACCAGGCCGGTAACAAGAAGCCAGTCGCGCTCGGCTACAGTTAAGAGTCGTAGCTCCTCAGGAAATACGAGGGCAGCAGTTTCACGTTCCACCAGTGTGGAAAGAAAAAGCAGCCAGGCCGGGAGATCGAACAATAGCGCAAACAAGGTAACCAATACCAGGGAAAGCAGATCATCCGGCAAAGGAAAGAAATAAGTATTCACTTGAAGGTTAAAGTGACCCACTCGCACTCGGAGTGGGTCTTTTTTTTATACATTTTTATTCAAATAAATGAACATTCTTCTGCCTGGATCAGTTAAAGTAAAAAAATACGACAATGGCAGAACTAAAAACAAAGCAAAATGATGCTAACGTAATTGATTTTATTAACTCCTTTGCCAGCACGGAGCAAAAACGCCAGGACAGCTTTGAGTTAATAAGGATCATGGAGGATTTAACAGGATTTGAGCCTAAAATGTGGGGCTCATCAATAATAGGATTTGGCAGTTACCATTATAAATCAGAGCGAAGCAGACAGGAAGGGGACTGGCCACTTGTGGGCTTCTCACCCAGGAAGACGGCTATATCACTTTACGTATATACAGGAGCTGAAGAGCATAAATACCTTCTTGATGATCTGGGAAAATTTAAGATGGGGAAAGCATGCATTTACGTGAAAAAGCTCTCGGACATTAACCTGGAGGCTCTTGAAAAATTGATAATGACTACTATTAATTATTTACATTCAAAATATGGGAACAATTCCGGGGAATATAAATAACATAGTGACATTTTATTAATTCGAACTATTTTCGAGGCTTGAAATGAAAAAAGAACTGACTACTGAGCAGAGGGAATATTTAATCAGGAAGCCTGGTGGGGCTATCTTCTGCGATCGACGGTATAATACCGTTTTCGTATATCACAACGGAGCAGAATCCTATTACGCATCCCGCGGCTTCCGTGCCTGCCTGGGGGTTTGAAAAAGAATAGATCTGAACAATGTGCCGTAACGGATTGTTTTAAACACGAACCAAATAAAATTTACAATTATGTCTATCAGTACAGGAAAAGCAAAATGGAGCGGGAACCTGAAAAAGGGTAAAGGAGAAATGTCATTCAGCAATTACACCGGCCCTTACACTTTCGCTTCAAGATTTGAATCGGGTGAAGGAACCAATCCGGAACAATTGATCGGAGCCGCACTTTCAGGTTGTTACTCAATGTTTCTATCCGGCCTTATCGGAGCTGAAGATCTTGAGCCTGAAATGATTGAAACGGTCGCAAAAGTCAAACTCGATAAGGATGATAAAGGCCCTTTAATCACCACAATAGAGCTTGATTGCCAGGTTAAATGTGCCGGCTTATCTGAATCAAGATTCGATGAACTGGCCAAAGCAAGCAAGGAAGGGTGTCCTGTTTCCAGGTTATACAAGGGAGCCGAGATAAAGCTCAATGCCAGGCTTGTTTAAACAGCCTGACTGAATAGATCTTCTTCCCAGGATTCCACAGACTGTGGCTTCTCATTACCTAACAGTGAAACAAATGTCTCCAGGGCTTTTCCTGCATCCCCTACCGGATAATAGAAGGCATCCCAGTTCTCACTGTCCTCACCGTCGTGGTTTGGTATGACATAGCTGAATCTGTGAGCCATCTTCATCTCCTTATAGGCACTCGAAGCCCTTCTTTCAATATTCTCCAGGTCCTTGAGTGAGATATCTCCATTCTGCCGTCGTGTACGTCGCAGGAGTTTTCTCCTCATCATATCAGTTACCAGGTCGGGAAGAAACAGTTTGTATTGAGGAGACTGCAGTGTAAGAATCTCATGCCTGGAGAGTGGAGACATAAAAATACTCAGCCGCTTAACCTTTTCAAGTGAAGGATTGGTTTGCAGTACACTCCCGATAACAGGATTTCCTTCGAATAGTACGTCACCCCCGGCCAGTGACTGTTGCAGCTCCGTCAGGTCCAGGGCCTGCATGTCTCCCCTGACATCCATAACAATAAAACCTTCCCTGTCCTTCAGATCTTCTATTTCCTGCCTTGGGCGGAAATAATAATCGACACCCTCCGTTTCCCCCGGGCGGGGAGAACGGCTGTTATAAAGAACAAGCGGCTGGAGTGAATTATATAAGTCAGGATAAAGCCGGGCGACTGCTTTTGCCAGGGGAGTCTTACCCACACATGAAGGCCCGGATAAAATAACAAGTTTCCCTTTATATTTTGGATCCATAATCTTTACTTTTTTGATTACCAGGGTATAACACAGGATTTAGTGTACTCTTTCAGGTAATAACGCTAATTATAATTCTTACAATTTAAGAAGATAAATCAAAAGATACGAGCGCTTTTAATACTTTGTTACTTTCAGTGTCAGTTATTAATCCTGGATCAATGGGGCTTACACAAAATATCTCAATAATAGTCACCCTTTTGACTCCAGTGATGAATGCCGGACCGCGTGGTAATAATTTACTGGATAATGAAAGCCGTGGTGCCGCTTGCCTGTTGTTTGAATAAATCCTACCTTGGTTGAATCAAAGCTTAAAAATTTAATAAGCGGACGACATATCTGCTTCAGATAGTTTCCAGGGCATGCTTCAGAATTTCTGGAAGAATTATATTTGAAGTGAATTACTATTATTTTATTGATTATGCTTGACAAAAAAGAGTATTCCAACGGACAAAGGGTATATGAGTTAAAGGACGATGTACTCACCTATTTCTATAAGAACGGGAAAATAAAAGCAAAGGGACCTTTTATCAACAACAAGATGGAAGGTAAATGGATATTTTACCGTGAAACAGGCCAGCTATGGCAGGAAGCTAATTTCAAGGGGGGAGAAAAACACGGCCGCTGGATCCGTTATGACCGTAATGACCAGCTTGAATATGATGAGACCTTTGACATGGGTAAAACAATATAACATACTAATACTGAAAGATCATTTAATAATGGAATTTAGCTATGGAAACAATAAAAAATTTCCTGGAATTTACATTATTCAGCATAGGTGAATACTCCCTGACTGTAGGCAGTATACTGCTTGTGCTGCTTATAGTTCTGATCACCATTTTTATCTTATGGGTAATAAGAAAAGCATTGTTCCGCAAGAGGATACAGGACAGGTTTGAAAGAAGTAATATTTACGCTCTGTACCAGATAATAAAATACGTTATCTGGATAATAGCCATCCTCCTGATTCTTGAAACAGCAGGAATAAAACTGAATGTGCTCCTTGCCGGCTCTGCCGCTTTGCTGGTTGGTATAGGGCTGGGCCTGCAAAACACTTTCAACAATTTTGTTGCAGGCATCATTTTACTTTTTGAAGGTTCCATAAGAATTGGAGATATCCTGGAGATTGACGGCGATGTGGTCAAGATGGAAAGGATTGGCCTGAGAACATCATCTGCAAAGAACAGGGATGACATCATCATTATTATCCCTAACTCGATGATAACATCCAACAAGGTGATTAACTGGAGTCATCAGTCAGAAAAAACAAGATTCAAGATCAGGGTAGGCGTAGCGTACGGCAGTGATGTTGACCTTGTAATAAAAGTATTGAAGGAGAGTGCCCTGGAGCACCAGGATATCACCGACAAGTCGTCCATAATTGCACGCTTTGTAGATTTTGGAAATTCCTCACTGGATTTTGAATTATTGTTTTTCACCAGAAATATTTTCAGGATAGAAAACCTCAAATCCGATATCAGAAAGATCATAAACAGGAAATTTATTGAGAATAACATTACAATTCCCTTTCCACAGGTGGATATGCATTTTAAATCAGACAATACGGGGTATTTTGATAAAAACAGGATAAAATAGATGGAAGTGCCCGTGCTGGTTCTTCTCATTTTAATCTATGCCCAGCTTAAAAAAAAACATATGAAAATAGCAGTTGCCCAGTTTCAGCCCAGGGACAGTGATAAAGAGTATAATTTATCCGTCATTGACAGATTAACAGGCAGGGCAAGGTCAGCGGGAGCGGATTTAATCACTTTCCATGAAATGTCCCTGACAGCATACACTCATACAAAAAATCTTGATTTACATGAGATTACCGAGCTGGCAGAAGCTGTTCCCTCAGGGCCGGGTACCTGCAGATTAATTGAGATTTCAGCTAAATATAATATGCCGGTCCTGGCAGGGCTCCTTGAGAGAGCAGATGGAGAAATTTACAACACCTACGTATGTGCGTATGAAGGAAAAATAATTGCGAAATATCGTAAACTCCATCCTTTCATCAGCAGGTACTTGTCGGCAGGAAATGAATATGTTGTCTTCGACCTGCTGGGATGGAAATGCGGTATACTGACCTGCTATGATAATAATGTAATTGAAAATGTCAGGGCCACCGTGCTACTGGGAGCTGAACTGATTTTTGCACCCCATGTAACCTGTTGTACA
>JAZBOI010000386.1:0-3218 GCA_036351095.1 Bacteroidales bacterium
ATCAAGCGCTACAGGTGGTTCTGTAAGATCATCGGCATTCCATATTTTCACATAGCCATCCAGGCTGCTTGTTGCCATCTGGTCAAGGTGCTTATTGAAACAGATATCGGTTATGCTTAGCGAATGGGCAGTAACAGACTTTAGCTGTCCTTCCTGCTCAACATTCCTCAATTCTATCAGCCCGCTCTGATAGCCCGCAGCATAAGTTAAATTATCCCTGAACCTGATAACGTCGATGGGGCCTTTCCCGGTATTCAGGGATCTCATCTGTGTATTATCATTCATATTCCAGAGGTGCAGGTAGCCATCCTCAGAGGCTGCAACAAGATATTTGCCTGACAGTGACAGATCAAGTGAATTAATGGCTTCACCTCCCTCCATGAGCATGAAAGGTTCCTTTTCCTCAATATCCCATACTATTACCTGTCCGTCATTTGATGCAGATACGAGCTTTTTATGATCAGGCGTGAAAACGAGCGATTTAATTCTGCCCTTATGGCCTATCAGTTCCAAAATCTCACCCTGTCCTGATGCGGGTATTATCCGTATGTTAGCCTGCTCGTTTCCGCATGCAAGCAATTCACCATTATCACTGGTAGTAATGATGTGAATTATTTCATCTCCCTCAAAAATACGGTCCGGCATTTTTGTCCTGTCCCTTAAATTCCAGCGCAATATGTTGCCATCTGTACCCGAGGAACAAAACTCCTGTGTTCCAGGTATTACAGCAAGGCCATGCACCGCGTCTTGGTGCCCTTCAAAGGAAAAATGGTTGAGTCCGCCATATTCCTTTTCAACCTCATAAAGACCCATAAATATGTCGGCATCATTATCCATGCCTCCGTTACTTTTGTTAAAGAGGTAAGCCTGGTAAGCCAGCAATACCTGTATATCACCTTCGCCTGTAAACTGTAATGACCTAACAGCCATCCCTTTGCCTGTTGCCACCAGCCTTCTCATCCTTGCACTGTCGGCTGTTGCCAGTGCCCTTTCCTCCCTTATCCTGGCTATCTCAGCATTCCTGCTGGCAAGATCTTTCAGCTTAAGTGCTTCAAGGGCAGTCATCCTGGCTTCGCTGGCAGTCTGCAGTGCCAGTGCCTCCTTTTCCTCTGCTTCCATGGCATTCCTTATTGCTCTCTCCGCACTATCTTCCGCCTCCTGCTTCAGTTCAGTTGCCTGCTTCCTCTGTTGTTCAGCTACCTGCCTGTTCTTCTCGGCCTCCATCCTTCGTGCAAAAGCAAAAAGCATGAGGAACACGGCCACAACGGCTGCCAGGCCAAGGAACATTGATGCCACCCTGCTCCTTACCAGTTGCCTTTTCTGGGCCCTTATCTTATTTTCTTCTTCCTTTATAAATTCCTTTTCACTGGTGCGCAGGTAAACCATTGCTCTTTCGAAAGCAGGGTGGTACCTCTCGGCCCAGGTTAGGCTTGGTCTGTTTTCATTTCTCCATTGTAGTGCCAGTTGAAGGTCAGGTGGTCTCAAGAGCGTTGCTTTACCCTCCTGGAACATTGCAGCCGCATCCGATAACCTGAGATACATCCTTTCCGATTCAGCCTCCCTGTCAACCCAGTTATTGAGCCTGTCCCATATACGCATAAGGCTTTCATGGGAGATATCAATAACCGACTCTCCATTGAGTTCAATACCTTCGGCAGGAGTAAGGAAAGACCTGCCGGAGGACCTGAAGACATTTATAACCTTAATCAGTTCTCTTTCCGAACAGCCAGCTATTGCAGCTATTGTACCCAGCTTTGTGGGGCGCCTCACGCCCTTGTTATCAGGACCTTTCTCGGTGATGGCCCTGAATAAGGTCTCACATATTGATTTCTCCCTTTCATCAAGTTCCTCATAAGCCTCATCCGCATGTCTCGACATAGCTTCAGACATCTTCCCGATGGCACTGTAATTGGATACTGCCAGCGGTCGTTCCGGCATCTTCATCGACTCCCAGTTTTCCCATGTACGCATAAGGGCGTGTTGCAGCACCGGCAGCCGGTCGGTTCTTTCTCCAATTTCACTTATGAGGAGGTCAACCAGTTCGTTCTCTATACCTGCCCCCGCATATTCAACCGGTCCTCTTATTGCTTTCCTGTAATCGTCCTCCGTCATATGGGGGATAAGGTAATTACTGCTGTTTATCAGGGCTGTCAATCCCTGGAAATGAGCACAATCGCCCACATAATCGGAACGCATGGTCATAATTATGGAGATACCTGAAGAACTGTCCTGTACGGCATTGACAAGGAGATCCATGAAATACCTGTTATCCTTCTTCCCGGCACCTCCCTGGGCGTTTCCTTTAAACCTGAATACTTCCTCAAACTGATCGATAATTATCAGGGACCTGGTGTCTCTGTCTATTTTCAGTTTATCAAGAGCATCAATAAGCCCCTTTTCATCCTTGCGTATAATACCGTCAATTATTGCCCTGTCTATTTCCTTTTGCTTCAATGCAGGTATGCTGGCTGCCAGCATTGAAACGAGGCTGCCCATCGGGTCATTGCCAGGGTGCATGGTCAGTACCTGGAACTTCCTTATATCTTCGCCAGCAGCATCGATAAGACCTGGTATCACACCGCAGTAGACAAGTGATGATTTGCCACTTCCTGAAGCACCAATAACGGTCACGAACCTGTTTTCGATCAACTTATTCAGCACTACCTCGCTCTGACCTTCCCTTCCGAAGAAAAGGTCACGCTCCTCCGGGGTGAAAGGCCTTAGTCCCGGAAAGGGATTAAAGCGGCCTCCCTGTGTACTTTCAACTCCTGGCATCTTTTTCATAATTCGGATAACAATAAGGGGTTATAACTTTAACTTATGTCTTTTCATGTTTATTCTCTGAAAGGATGCGGTCGATATATCCGGTCATCAGAGAAGAATATTCCGGCTCGTTAAAAACGAAGCTCTGTATTTCACTCATATACAGCAGATGATACACTCCGGCTTTATCCTCTATCCTGGCAGGGTCAATTATCTTCCCGGCAGTGTGCCAGTTAATATGTATCTCTCCCTGAATTTCATCATTCCCATATTCCACCGGCCAGAGAATAAATTCCGTTCCCCGGTCAAGCGCAAGCACTTCGTAATCATTCACCTGTCTGAGGTTTTCAGCCAGAGGGGTTAATATATTTTCCGGGATTCCCGGGAATAACAGCAATAATGACCTGAGTTTTCTGTATACCAGTTCATCCTCTACCAGCTGTTCCTTCAGTATC
>JAZBOI010000387.1:0-3652 GCA_036351095.1 Bacteroidales bacterium
AATACCGTTACTATCAGGTATCGCGACAGCATGAAGCAGGAAAGAGTACAGGTGGACAAACTGAGAAGTATTATTGCCGATAAGGTGGATATGAGCAGCTTCCTGAGAAAACTCGACAAGGGCTGAAATTGATTTGCTCTCATTCATCATGGAATATAGGAATTCGGATCTTTTACTGTTTTTAAACATCCAAAGGCCCTGCTTTTAAACATCACAAGGTGACTATATGCAGGCTTGCACAATTATTACTTTCGGAATTTGACTTTAATTAAACCCTGCAATGAGAAGCAAGACCTGTTTTATTTTCGTTCTTTTAATTCTTTTTTACAATTCTGAAATATCCGGTCAAAGTACTGACCGCTTTGAAAGAGGTACCATCTTCCTGCCAAATTTCGGTGAAACACCGGGGTATATCTGGATGGCACATGATGTTGACGGGAACCTGGCCCTCTTCTTTAAGAAGAATCCCGGCGACCAGCCATTAAGATATGATGCATATGACATCATATCTTTCAAACTTAATGAAGGTCGCAGATTATTTGAGTCGATCGTGGTTCCTGTAGATTATTCGAGCGAAAGAAGGTTTGCTGAAAAACATTTTGAGGGAGAATACAAATTATTCTCACTGGATAAGGACAAAGACAAAGTCTTCTACCTTTTTGATGGCTCAGGCAATATAAGTACACTGGTCAATACATATACCCTGCCTTCCGCTGCCAGCGATTACGATACAAAATACAACTATGAATACAAAAGTGAGCTGATGCTGGCTTTCGGAGAAAACCATGATATTAATGAAGTAATTTATAACACTGAATTTAATAAGAAAGAGCTGTCAGATCTCCTTAAACTCTACCATAATAACAATAATATTCAATACCAGGTGTATCCGCCACCCCTGTTCAATGTGGTCATAGGCGGGTCGGTTGGCTATGCCTCAATCTCAAGTATTTCAAGGCTGGATAACACTACGGTACTGAATTCACCATTTGTTTCTGCTGCAATTTTCGGCGGAATTTCATCAGCATCGGGACCTTTTTTCTTAACAGGTGGCATGACATATTATTATGGAAAATCTTACCATGATTTAAGTACAGACATTATAAACGAAATAACAGTATATGAAGAGGATAAATCCAGCATGTCTTTAATAAGTTTTGACCTGTTAGCAGGCATTAATTTAACCGGGAACCGGGCTTTCTCTCCCTTTATTGCTGCAGGAATAGAGTATTTTATGTTTAGTGCTTACTCACGGGAAGTTACAGAGGAAACATACATGCAGGGCCTCAATGTCATATATACTGAAATAACAGAGGATGATGAAAAACCCGCAAGTTTTCCCGGGCTTGCATTAAAAACAGGCATTGATTATAACATAAACGAAGGTAGTGCCCTGAGGATTGGAGCATCATTCATGCTTTTCCCCGGGGATGAAAGGATGATGAAGAACGGATATGCTTTCTCTGCATCATATATTCACAAAATATTCAAATAATGAAAATTACTTATAACAACATTATTGCTTTATCAGTTTTTGTGTTGCTGTTATCCGGATGTACTGAGGAAGCAGAAAGAGATTTCCCCAGGCTAAGGACACTGAATGCCAGTAATATTACATCCGACGGAGCAACACTGAGGGCTGAGATACTTAATTCACAGGATTTTAACATCACTGAATGTGGCTTTTATATATATAAGGGAGAGCCTTCGGGAAATACTCTTACCAGCCAGGTAATATGTGAATTTGATGAAGACAGGGCTATGTTCGAAATAAATATCGGTACCGGTCTCGAAGAAGGTACCGAATATTATTACAGGGCTTTTGCCAGCTCCGGACCGCTAAGCAACATCGGTAATACATGCAGCTTTGTTAGCAAGGGGAGCAAAGTTTCAGAAGCTCTTGATTTCAACCCTTCCACGGGACAGGTCCTGGATACAATTACAATATTACTTGATGAATACACAGGAGGTTCTTCAGGATATGAGATTCAGTTGTCCGGCATAACAGCCGATATTGTGGCCTGTATGAATAATGAGCTTAAGGTAATAGTACCACCATCCCTGGTAAGCAAAGAATCCCCGGTGACAATTCATACAGTTGAGGGTGTCCAGGAACTGGTGAAGCAATTTTCACTTATCAGTCCTGTGATCAACTCATTTACTCCCGATACTGTTTACCCCCTCGATATTGTAACTATAAGAGGGACAGATTTTCACAGGATATCCTCCTATAATGTCGTTACTTTTAACGGTGTCCCTGCTGAAATACTTGTCACGTCGGAGACAGAAATAATG
Source organism: Bacteroidales bacterium (assembly GCA_036351095.1). Taxonomy (GTDB): domain Bacteria; phylum Bacteroidota; class Bacteroidia; order Bacteroidales; family VadinHA17; genus UBA9300. The sequence continues at coordinate 2,296 of JAZBOI010000387.1, forward strand.
GTACGGGCGCCCTACCTGGATAACCAGGACTGTACAATAAGTGTAAGTGTTTCAGGCCAGACTGCCACAGCTCAGAATACAATCTACTTCCCGGAGATATTTCCTGCATGGGAAAGGGTAGCCGACTTCCCTGGAGGAGAATCATATAAAAGCGGAGCCTTTGCCATAGGCAATTATGGATACGCAGGACTTGGAACCAGATTACACCATGATCACATCGATGCGATATGGAAATATGACCCCTCACAGGACATATGGTCACAAACAGCTACCTTCCCGGGCCAGACTTCCGTTCTGCCCTTTGCATTTTCTATCGCAGGAACAGGCTATATCGGTGGTGGTTTTACCCAGGACAGTCCTCTCCGTGAAGTAATGACCGATTTTTATTCTTATGAAGCGGGGACGGATTCATGGGACATTTTAGCAGACTACGACGGACCTACTGACAATAGCTTTATGAGTACCGGTACTGTGTGTAACGACAGGTTCTATATCCCCATGACACCAAATGATCTCTATATGTATGAACCGGACAGCTGGACAAAAGTCATAACTTCATCACCGGTGTTTTACCTACACAGCAGTACTTTTGCAATAGGGAATTCAATATTTTTCATATGTGGTGTTGATGATGCTTATACAGGTAGTGCTAAATCTGATGTATGGTGCTACAATACAATAACAAATACATGGAGCAGAAAGAATGATTTCCCCGGTGAAGCAAGGTATGTAGCTACAGGTTTCAGTATAAACGGTAAAGGTTTCATTGGACTGGGGCAAAAGAACCCTTCAACTTTCTATAGGGATTTCTGGCTATATGATCCACTCTATGATTCATGGACCAGGCTTCCCGATTTTCCCGGGTCAGCCCGAACATGCGCCTTTTCCTTTGTTATTAATGGCCTGGCATATATTGGTACCGGACATGAGGGATCAGGACTGTGCAGTGACATCTATGTTTTTAACCCTGCCGGCCGGTAAAATATATATCCCGGGTTCAGGGCCAACTTTAGAAGGCTCTGCGTAGCTTAATATATCACTACTGTTTTCCTGCGGGGATCATTTATTGATCCGGGTATTAAATGATGTAATTTCTTTAAATGTTATACTATCTTTGGATTATTAACACCCGCCAGATTTTGAGTTAATATGCCATCAGAGAAGAAAATACTGATCATTACCTATTACTGGCCTCCCTGCGGCGGAGCCGGTGTTCAAAGATGGCTTAAGTTTGCGAAATACCTGCCCGAATACGGATGGGAACCCATTGTCCTTACTGTTGACCCGGCATATGCACAGTACCCCGCCATTGATGAAAGCCTGGTAAAGGATATAAACCCGTCATTAAAAGTATATA
>JAZBOI010000388.1:0-3176 GCA_036351095.1 Bacteroidales bacterium
ATAATTTTTGCTGATGAATTTTGTTGATGAACTGCGATGGAGGGGGATGTTGCATGATATAACACCCGGAACTGAAGAATACCTGAAAAAGGAGAAGGCCCTGGCGTATGTTGGCTTTGATCCTTCTTCCGACTCGCTGCATATTGGCCATCTTGTGCAGGTCATGCTGCTCAATCATTTCCAGAGGGCAGGGCACACTCCCATAGCCCTTGTGGGAGGAGCAACAGGCATGATAGGTGATCCTTCAGGTAAGAACCAGGAGCGTAACCTGCTGAACGAAGAGGCATTGAGGATCAACCAGGAGAGGATAAAGGAACAGCTTTCCAGCTTTCTTGACTTTGAAAGCGACATACCCAACAGGGCTCTCATGGTCAATAATTACGACTGGATGAAGGATTACAGTTTCCTTGGCTTTATCAGGGATATTGGAAAACATATTACGGTAAATTATATGATGTCAAAGGACTCGGTGAAGACGAGGCTCGGGGCCGATTCAAACCAGGGGATGTCATTCACCGAATTTTCCTACCAGCTGGTGCAGGGCTATGATTTCCTTAACCTCTACAGGGAGTACGGCTGCAAGCTGCAGATGGGAGGGTCCGACCAGTGGGGCAATATAGTTACTGGTACCGAGCTTATAAGGAGAAAGGAAGGGGGAGAAGCCTTTGCCCTTACAAGTCCTTTGATAACGAAATCCGACGGCAGCAAGTTCGGTAAAACAGAGTCGGGCAACGTATGGCTCGACCCGGAAAAGACCACACCCTATGAGTTTTACCAGTTCTGGCTCAATGTGTCGGATGAGGATGCAGCCAGGTACATAAAGATATTTACCATACTGGGCAGGGAAGAGATAGATGAGCTTGTTGCGGAGCATAACAAATCGCCTCATGAGAGGATGTTACAGAAGAGGCTGGCTTCAGAGATGACCACGATGGTACATTCGAAGAAGGAGCTTGATGCTTCCGTGGAGGCATCAGCTATACTTTTTGGCAGCGGAACAACAGAGTCGCTTAAAAGGATGAATGAGAATACCTTCCTTTCAGTGTTTGATGGCGTGCCTACATTTGATATCAGCGTTGATGTTTTAAAAGGTGGAGTAAGCCTTGTTGACCTGTGCAGCCTGCACACGAGAATCTTTAGTTCGAAAGGGGAGATGAGGCGGCTGATACAGGGAGGCGGCCTGTCAGTTAATAAGGATAAAGTTGCTGATGCGGATATACTGGTTGATGAATCCTTCCTTCTTAACAATAAATATATACTTGTCCAGAAAGGCAAGAAGAATTACTTCGTTATAAGAGTAGTATAGAAAACGCACTTTCTAGTAAATATTTGCTGCAATAAGCGATACATCATCAAAGAGGTTGGGATTGTCATCAGGTATACCCAGTTCTTTAATAAGTGCGTTGATGTTTTTATCCACCGTGTCGGTGTTGGCAATATGTTTTTCTATGGGCTTTGTCCCGATATCCCTGCCTGAGTCATCCTTGATTTCCGAGAGTCCGTCGGTATAGCAGAAGATCTTCGAAGGATTTTTAATCTTTATGGTGCATATTTCAACGGAAGGCATCCTGTCGAGCATGCCTATGCCCACGGTTTTAGCCCTCAGGTATTTTATTGACCCGTCTGAAGTATCATATAGCAGGGGGGCATTATGGGCGGCATTTATATACTGCAGCTCCTTCGTCTCGTGGTTATAACGGGCAACGAAGAAGGTGATGAATTTTTCTCCTGAAGCATTGGTTACCACCACTTCGTTCAGTTTCCTTATAAGCTTTTCAAGATCTGTGTCAAAGGTAAAAAGAGCTCTCAGGGTAGCCTGGAAATTTGACATCAGGAGGGCAGCAGAAATACCCTTGCCAGAAACGTCAGCTATACACAATCCTGTAATATTATCGCTCAGCCTTATACAGTCATAATAATCACCGCCTATCTGGAAATGCGGGTGGTAATAACCTGAAACAAATATCTTATCATTTTGCGGCAGGGATTTATTATCGGGTATCAGCATTGTCTGCATACGTGCTGCCAGTTCAAGCTCCTTCCTGATGGCTTCCTGCCGGAGGCTCCTGTGAAACAGTTTTATGTTTTCAATTGCAACAATAATTATATTGGTGATGGTCTGGATAAAATGAAGGTGCTTGAGAACGGGGCTCATCCCTTCAGCTTCTTCCTCTATGTCACCTATAAAAATATATGACAGGGGTTCATTATTATTGAATACGGGGAAAATTATATCGACATTGGGGATTGCCAGTTCATCAGCTACGGACACTCTCTTTGTTTCTTTTATGTCTGCCAGCTGCGACGAGGGGTCAATTTTTTCTTCCATTTTGTCAGGGTATCCGGCATTGAGCAGGCAATTCCATTTGTTTCCTTCCCTGAAAAGGATAAATATTTTTCCAATACTCAGCTCATCCCTGAGTATTGTTTCGTATTTTTTAAGTAATTCCTCAGCCGGGAGGTTTGCGTTTATCGATTGCGTAATATCGAGCAGCGAATCCAGTTTAAACCTGGACATTTCCAATCTTTTCCCGGATGATTTACGTGGCATCTGGATTATTCTTTTACTCTTTCAACATAGGACCTGTCGCGGGTGTCTACCTTTATCTTTTCACCGGTGTTGATAAAGAGGGGTACCATTACAGTGCTGCCTGTTTCCAGTGTGGCTGGTTTGAGGGTATTGGTAGCTGTATCACCCTTAACGCCAGGTTCGGTGTAGCTTATTTCCATTACCACGAATTGTGGTAAATCCACCGACAGGATGTTCTCTGTGTCGGCATGCACTACTATTTCCACTTCCTGTGCTTCCTTGAGGAGATCAGAATTTTCGATCATTGATTCGTTTACGGTTAACTGTTCGAAGCTTTGTGTGTGCATGAATACATAACCCATATCATCTTTGTAAAGGTACTGGTAAGGTCTTCTTTCGACCCTTGCTTCATTCACCTTTGCGCCTGAAGTGAAGGTGTTGTCTATCACCTTTCCGCTGGTAACGCTCTTGAGCTTTGTTCTCACAAAGGCCGGCCCTTTGCCTGGTTTTACGTGCTGAAACTGCACAATTGAATAAAGGTCATTATTGTATTCAATGACCATCCCGTTTCTGAAATCCGAAGTGCTTGCCATATGGTTAAATTGCTGTTATCAAAGTAAAAGTGCTTATTAATTATCGATCCCTG
>JAZBOI010000389.1:0-6326 GCA_036351095.1 Bacteroidales bacterium
TTGACTATTATGGGTAAGCGGAAAAAGAGCTTTATATCAGCAGCCACAATATCCGTGACATTTTTTTCAAAATGACCGCAGCTTATTATTATTATGCTTTTATTATTCAATCAGCTCCTGATTAATATTATTTCCACTTTCACCCGCAATATGTTCGGGTCTATGCTTTATTAAGATCGTATTTCTTGATCTTGTTATAAAGGGTTGCCCTGTCTACATTCAGGGCTTTGGCTGCTCGTGAGATATTCCATTTGTACTTATCCAGGATGCCTGCAATATGTTTTCTTTCCAGGTCATCAAGACTTTCTATTGAGCTGCTCATGACTTCTTTTCCCATAGGCAGGTCCTTCAGTCTTATTTCTTTACCATTCCCGATCACTATGGCTCTTTCAATCATATTCTCCAGCTCTCTCACATTACCCGGGTATTCCAGTTCCTGGAGATGCTTAAGTGCTGCCGGCTCTACAGATATAAGATCACGGCTCATGGATTTACAGTATTTCCTGATAAAGTGGTTCACCAGCAAGGGAATATCCTCTGTCCTATCCCGCAGGGGAGGTATCCTTATATTAACCACATTAAGCCTGTAGTAGAGGTCCTCTCTGAAAGTACCTTTCTCCACCATATTCTTAAGATCCCTGTTGGTAGCACAGATAACCCTGAAATCTGACGATATTTCCTTATTGCCACCAACCCTGACGAAAGTCCTTGATTCAAGTACGCGCAAAAGTTCAATCTGCATTTTAGGTGAAATAGTACCTATCTCATCCAGGAATATTGTTCCACCATCAGCCATCTCAAACCTGCCTTTCCTGTTGAATGAAGCCCCTGTAAATGCTCCTTTCTCATGTCCGAAAAGTTCGCTTTCAAGTAAACTTTCAGTCAGTGCGCCACAATGGACTGTAATAAGAGGGAAATACTTCCTTGGGGAGTTTGAATGTATAGCCCTGGCGATCAACTCCTTGCCCGTACCACTCTCACCGGTTATTATGACGGATGAATTTGACTGGGCTACACTTTCCACCTCCCTGAGCACCTGCCTCATTGCTTCGCTCTCGCCGATAAGATCTTCTACATCCTCAAGGGTTGTAATCCTGTCTTTCAGGCTTTTATTTTCTGCCTTCAGCGTTACATGGGAAGCTGCATTCCTTATCAGGTGGGAAAGGTCGTCCGGATCGAAAGGCTTGGTAACATAATCATAGGCACCATCCTTCAGGGCCTGCACTGCCGTTTCCACGGATGCAAAGGCAGTCATAATGATAAAAATGGGTTCTTTGTTCAGTGTCTTAATACGCCTGTGCATTTCCATGCCATCCATTCCGGGCATCTTTATATCGGCTAAAATGATGTCGAAATCCCTGGCTTCAAGCATACTGAGAGCCTTTTTTGCATTTTCAGCGGTTTCCACCGCATATCCGTCGTCAATGAACCAGTTATAAAGTGAGTCCCTTACTGATTCTTCGTCATCGACGACCAGTATTGATACTTTCTTTTCAGCCATAGCAATTTAGTTTAAACCCTTTTCACAGGAAATATTATTGATATTGTGGTTCCTTTGCCAAGTTCTGAATCGACCTCGATTTTTCCCTTATGATTCTGGATAATACCATGGAAGATTGACAGCCCAAGGCCGAGTCCGCTTGAATCTCTTTTCGTAGTATAGAATGGCTCAAAGATGTGCTGAATATCCTGGGGTGCTATACCGGTGCCGTTATCAGTGACATCCACCCTAATAGTTCCTTCGTCATTGTCAGCCGTGCTGACAATAATTTCACCATTCTCCCTTATTGCTTCGGAGGCATTTACCAGGACAGCAAAAAAGGCCTGTTTTATCTGGTTCGGACTGCAATAGACAGAATCCTCTCTCGCCCTGAAATTTTTAACAAGTTTAATATTTGCAATTTTTGCTGAATGGGTAATAAGGTTACAGGTTGCTTCAAGAATGTCGTGAAGATTTTTAACCTCGAAATTTTCACTGTCTTTCCTGGAAAAGTCCAGCAATCCTTTTACAATCTCACCACAACGCTTTGTTTCCGATTCAATGAATTTGAGATGTTTAAGAATTGCTTCCTTCTTGGGATGGTAAAATTCACCACTGTTTAGCTGCTTCTGCACGAGCTTGCTGTAGACAAGGATACCGGAGAGGGGGTTGTTTATTTCATGCGCAACCGATGAGGATAATTTTCCAAGAGAAGCAATACGCTCAACATGTATAAGTTCATTCTGTGCCCCGCATAATTCCTCTGATTTTTTCTGGACCTTATATTCAAGCTGATGCGACCAGTTTTGAAGCTCCTGTGTTGCCTCCTCGATATTATCAAGCATATTGTTGAATGCCTCGGAGACTTTCCTCATGTCATCCAGGAGGTTTGGAGTTATATCAAGACGGATACTGTTATTTCCTTCGGAAACCGCTTCGCTGGCCCGTATGATTGAATTCAAGGGTTGCTTGATTCTTTTCCTGGTAAACATAATAGTGAAAGTCAGCATCAGGCCAGTTATTATTGTAACCAGAATCAGGAAATCATTTGATGAGTCTGTAACCACCGTGTCCAGGTCATCGAGCGGGAGTTTAATGATAAGGGATCCCAGTTCCTCATCACTTTCACTGTGGTAATGGCAGGCTGCGGTATAACATGACTTTTCATTCAATATTGGTTTTCTTATTAATAGCTGCCTGGAAGTTGTTTCCGCCTGCATTACGCTGCAATCCCCCTTGCCGTCAATAATCCTGTAGGCCAGTTCTTTCTCGGGAAACATTTCCACCAGGTCGTCATGACAGCCCCTGCAATCAGGGTCAACCCCCAACCCGGGGTTTGCCGACAGCGAAGTAAATGTCAGGCTATCCTTATCGTCATACATATTTACTTCGTCAATGCCTGACATAGTGCTTATAATATCCAGGGTTCTCTGCAGACTCGCTTTGTCATTTTCAAGCATTGAGTAATAAAGAGATCCTTCAACTATTGAACTGATATTATCACCGGTCTGTAAAATTGTCTTGTTAAAAAATCCCTCGTAAATAGATCTGAAGACAACATTGAAGGCAATTAAAAGGACAATTAATGAACCAACAATAATCAGAACAACCCTTCCATATATTGAAGACCTGAAACGTATATAGTTTTTCCCCTCCCTGCCGGACCTCAGTTTAATTGACAATCTCTTTAATTTCTCTTTCATCTTATGCCTGTCTTAATATTACCAACCAACCATTCTACAACAGGATGAAGCATGGAAGCAACACCTGTGTTGCTTCCATGCTATCACTATCCTATCAGCTGTTTAATATACTTCTAATTTAATAAAAAAAGAAGCGCACAGATGATTATACCCAATTAATATGCTCAGACCTTCAGGAAATCTTCCTGGAAATCCTGCCACACTTCGGCAGGCATTGTTTTAAGGGGGTTATCAACTAATTCACCACCTTCCTGCAACACTACCATGGATGTTTCCGGGTAATGTTTTTCGAGCGAATGAGCCACAAAATCCTTGAACTTCAACAACTCTTTCTCCGACCACTTTCTTGCATCTCCGGCAACAACATGATCGGTGGTCTCATCAGTCCATTTTTCAGGCTTTATTTTATACAACCACCCTTTCCCATACGGATCTTCGTTCAGAAGTTCCGGTTCGGAACTCAGGTATTCATTTACAGCCTGAATCTCACCTGAAATAGGAGATGCTATTTTAAGCTGCTTGCCATCCTGGGTTATTTCTGCTATAAGGTCACCCTTGCTGACTCTCTCACCTGCTTTCCTGAAATTTTTCAGTTCAACCCTGCCCGTTAAATGCATCAGCATATCATCCAGCCCCAGGCTGACTTTACCGGAACGTTCCAGGTGTGTCCATACATGGTTCCTGCTGTAGAATAATCCCTCGGGTATCCTCAGCATGGCAGCATTAAGTATACCAAGTGTTTCACTGATGGCTTCCCGAACCTTAATGGGCCTGTTCAGAGCTCTCCAGAAAGGGATAACCAATACCAGGAAAGCAATTACCACCAGGTATTCTATACCCTTTGTATCAAAAATGTTAGTGTAAGTAAATCCGTCCATCTCAATATATTTTTGTTATTAATTAATCTTTTGCCCATGAAGGGGCTTCACTTAATACCGGCATGCGGTTAATGACCCATCTGAAAACCCATATTTCAATGGATATTATCGCCAGGGTAACAACAATTTCCTTCCATGTCGGGTAGTATTGTACCGGAGCATCCCAATTATAGCCAATAATGGTAACATTCAAACGGTTAACTATTACACCGAGCATTGTTATCACAGCTGCAATCTTAACCAGCAGAAGATTTCTCCTGCGGTAACTATGGAAAAATAATACCAGGGGCAGTAGAACAAAACCGAAAACTTCCACCAGGTACCAGTTTCCCATTCTCGTACCCAGGTATTCATAGTTCTTACCATGTACAAAATTGAGAATATGCATGAAGAAGTATACGAAGAGGGTAATAGCGCATATCTTTGCCAGGCTGTGGACAATATCATGATGTGATTTATGGTTCTTTTCGCTTATCCTGTCTGAAAACACCTTATAGCTTATCGAACCCTCGAAAATTACCATTGACAGTCCCGCAAAAATACTTGAGACAAAAAAGAGTATCGGGATCCATTCTGAATACCACAGCGGATGGATTTTATCCCTCGCCGTAAGGTAGAGTGCTCCAAGGCCTGACTGGTGCAGTGTCGACAGGGTTATACCCAGTATAACAGCACCCAGGGTCATCCCTGATAGTATTTTACGGGCCCTTTTCGCTCCTAACCATTCAGCAATAGCCGGGGAGAATTCAATCAGCTCCGCTATCATGTAGAGGAGGAAATGCCAGGCTACCAGGAACAATACCGAACTCACTCCAAAACTGTTACCAATTATCGGATTTATAACATTCCACGGCTTACCAAGGTCGAGCAGAAGTGCTCCGGCATAAAATACATAGGCCAGGAAGCCGTTCAAAACAGTTACTCTTACTATGGAATGGTATTTTTTCAGGTTCAGTATGTATACCATGAAGGTAACCACATAGGCTCCCCCGGCAAATGCTACACCGGTAACCACATCAAAACCAATCCATAGACCCCAGGGAGTCTCCTGGCTAAGATTGGTAACAGCGCCAAGCCCCTTGGCAAAACGTATGACGATAAGTATAATGCCGGTAATTATTATAGGTATGGTAATAAGATTAAAAGGTGTAAATAATTTCCCTTTGGGCTTGAATTCGTTGGCAAGGAAACCCCAAAGGGATTTCATGCCATTTTCTCTGTTAAGTGCAATATCAGTATTACTCATTTTCTTCTTCAATTTGATTGTTTTTACGACTGGTTGCTTTGTGTAGACCCAGCAGCATTGCAGGCCACAGTACAAATATGGCAGGAACACTATAGAGGAATCCCTTGGTCAGTTCAGGATATGGCTTATTCATAACAGTTGTTTTGAATCCTATTTCCTCAAAGGGAACGGGCGACAGGTAAAGTAAGCCTGTTCCTCCAACTTCATGTTCACCATAAATATGGTCATAATACATATCGGGGTTATCATTGATCCTTTTTCGTGCTTCGGCTATCATTTCCCTCCTTGTTCCAAAAGTGAGGGCACCGGCAGGACAACCTTCAACACATGCAGGCAGTTTGCCTTCCTTAACCCTGTCCCAGCACATATCGCACTTAACTATGTCCGGGTTGGAACTGTGATAGTCGAATTTCGGAACATCATAAGGGCATGATACCATACAATAACGACAACCCATGCACTTTTTATCCCTCCAGATAACAGGACCTTCCTCTGTCTTGTACATAGCCTTGGTCAGACATGCGGTTGAACAGGCAGGCTGGTTGCAATGCTTACATGAATTTTTTACATATACCTCTCCCTTTGACGTTGAAAAGACATTAATAACTGTTCGTCTGTTCTCATTTGTCTTCCTTATCTTGCCCACCTCAGGGATATCCTCCAGGTCAGGGTCGGGTAAGCCGTGCTCCAGTGCACATTCCCACTCGCATCCCTGGCATCCTGCACAAAGGGTTGAGTCATACAGTATGGCATAAAACTCTTTGTCATCTCCCTTGCTTACAGGATCGGCATTCAACTTCGTGCCGGATCCAAGGGCGACACCCGTCAGTCCAAGGGCTTTAAGAAAATTTCGTCTGTCTATACTCATTTTATAATTATATTTAGTTAGATGAATAGTATATAAGTCCTTTAAATATGCTAATGCGAAGTGTCAATAAATTTTCGCTGCAATTCTTCCCATACATCAGGTCCGAAATTTTCCATCAGGCCTTCTTTTATTTCTCCCCCATCCTGCAAAA
>JAZBOI010000390.1:0-5289 GCA_036351095.1 Bacteroidales bacterium
CTGTTTGTACATTTCACCCTCTCCAAACAGCAGCCAGTCGGAATTCAGGTCACTGTAAGTCTTCAGCATCTTAAGTACAAAATCGAGGCTGGGCTTATTCCGGCCCGATAATACATGCGAAACACCGGAAGGCTGTATACCGATTTCCTCAGCAAATTGTGATGATGTTTTATTTTCTTTCTCAAGAAAGAGTCGTATTCTGTCTTTCATAGCTTAAAACAATTACTTTACAAATGTAAACAATATATAAATTACACATGTAATTAACTATACTTTACAAATGTAAATACACTATATTAAGCATTTGTTCCTGGTATTAGCGATATTTGTATATTATTAATAATTAAATAGATATATAATGTCATAATTTAAAGTAATTAGTGAGTTTAGATACATAATAAACTGGTATATAGACTTATATATCCTAACATTTAATGATTTTAAAGCAAAAGAACCCTAATAATGATCATAATATTCAACAATATATTCAAATGAAATCTATATATATCTGGTTAAAAGCACTTAAGTATACATTATAGAACTAAATAAGCAAATATTCACATTTATAAAACAAAAGGGTCTTTACATATGTAATTCCTGTTATATATGTATATTATTTGTCTGTTTACATTTGTGAATCTGCATACTTTTATAAATATTTCCATTTGTAATCTCATTTATTTACTAAATTGAAATGAATTGTAATATGCAAAGAGATTTATAACTTCTGTAAATATGAGTAAATGAATATGAAGGTCATCAGTGATGAATAAGCATTACTGCCGTTTCATCTGCGGAGGTGATCCTGGGCTGGAAATAAATGATTGTGCCCCACCCCGTCCGTGTATGTTATGATTTAATGATGTGTGCTGAATTTATTCCCTTAGGAGATGCCCGTTTTTCCGGCCTGCCTCCCTGCAGCGGACCAAATAAACAAGTCAGGAAAGCTTAATACGGGGTCTGAATTATACCAGTTATCTAATATATAGCGCATTATATAAGAAAATGGCTTTTACCAGGCGGATATTAAATAGCAGGGAGGCTTAAAATTTCCAGGAAATCCTTAGTTCTATCCCGGTTTTTGTATAAAAAAAGGTAAAGATTGCCTGATTACAGCTGTTTTTCCTGGTTCATCATTGCAATTTTCCCATTTCTTTTTTCTTCGCTGTAGTTAATGATATTTGCAATGGTTGAGTCACCTGTAATATTAACGGCGGATCTGAGCATATCCAGGGGCCTGTCCACTCCGAGTATCAGGGCCAGTCCTTCCACGGGAAGACCTACTGAAGTGAGTACCATAATAACCAGCACAATACTGCCACCCGGGACTCCAGGTGATCCTATGGATGACATGGTCGCCATAAGCACTATTGTGACCTGCTGTGCTATTGTAAGGTCTATACCATATACCTGGGCTATGAACACGGCTGCCACGGACTGGTAGAAGGCTGTGGCATCCATATTTATAGTGACTCCTACAGGCAGCACAAAATTGGCCACTTCCTCTGATACTCCCAGTTCTTCGGTATTCTGTCTCATGTTAACGGGCAGTGCTGCAGCGCTGGAGCTGGTTGAGAATGCCACCATCTGGGCAGGAAGCACAGCTTTAAGGAATTTTCCGATTGGTATTTTCCTTGTAAATATTTTAAGATATGTTGGGTAAAGCACAATAATGAGCAAAAACAGACCAACCAGAACGGTGACAAAGTATTTACCAAGGGCGATGAATATATCGGTATCACCTGCAAAATCGACCACCACTCCTGCCAGCAGGGCAAAAACCCCATAGGGAGCAAAGAGCATTATCAGTTCGATAATTTTTATTATGATATCATTCAGGCCGTCAAAGATAAATTTCACGGTTCTGACCTGGCTTTCCTTAACGAGGATCATTGCCACTGCAAAAAGTATGGCAAAGAAGATTATCTGCAGCATCTGGGAGTTATCGCCCATGGCAGAAATAATATTATCAGGTACTATATCAACGATAAACCTGAGCGGGGAACGGTCGCTCGATTCGGCCAGCAGCTGGCTCTCATCAATGGTACCCTGCCACTTGGCCATAAATTCGGCCCTTTTCTCTTCCGGGAAGGTGTTTCCCGGTTCCACTGTATTTACCAGGAACAGTCCAAAGGTGGTGGCAATAAGGGTGGATGCCATATAATAAGCAACAGTCTTTATTCCTATTCGTGAAAGTTTGGTAATATCAGTAAGGCTTGATATTCCCTTCACCAGTGATACGAAAATAAGGGGAACAGCGATCAGTTTAAGCAGTTTAAGGAAAATTGTCCCCCAGGGCTTTATCCAGTCAAGGGTAAATTTATTTAAGCCGGTCCTTGTGGCAATCATACCCCAGATAAGGCCGAGGGCCATGCCTATGATTATTTTAGCCCACAGTGGCAATCGCTTCCACATAGTCAGATATTAATATATTTAGTCTTCGTCATTTTCAAATTCTTCAACACCAATTTCATTTTCGGTTGTTGCAACTATACTGGCCATCGCGGAATCACCCGTTACATTGGCAACTGTACGGATCATGTCAAGAGGCCGTTCCACTCCCATTATCAGGGCAAGTCCCTCCGCCGGTATGCCAACTGAGCTGAGTACTATCACCAGCATGATCACTGCTCCTCCGGGTACTCCGGGTGCACCTATAGATGCGAGCAGGGCAGTAAGAACGATGGTTAACTGTTGTGTGAGATTAAGATCAAGTCCAAAAACCTGGGCGATGAAAACGGCTGAAACGGCCTGGTAGAATGATGCACCGTCCATATTGATGGTTACTCCCACCGGCAGCACGAAATTTGCAACACTGCCTGATATTTTCAGTTTCCGTGTACATTGCCTGAGTGTAACCGGCAGGGTTGCCGCACTTGAGCTGGTAGAGAATGCCACCGTCTGCACGGGAATCAGATGCTTATAGAAATCCCTGACTTTAATTTTGGAAAACAACCTGACATAGAGTGGATAAAGACCAAAGATCATAAGTACCAGTCCGACCACAGTGAGTGCTGCATATTTTCCAAGTGCAATAAATAACTGGGCATCGCCTGAGAATTCAGTGATAAGGGCCGACAGCAGTGCAAAAACACCTATTGGTGCAAAGCGCATTATTATGTCCACTATCTTCAGGATTATATCATTAAGGCCGTCAAAAAGCTCTTTAACCACGGTAACCTTTCTGGCTTCGAGTATTATTATAGCAATGGCGAACAGTATAGAGAAGAATATTACCTGCAGCATATTGGAATTGTCGCTGGTGGCGGCAATGATATTATCGGGCACCATATCCTCAAAGAATGAGAGTGGAGGCCTGTCCTGTACCAGTCCTGCAACATCTTCTGAATCTTTTACATTATTTTCATACTGCGTCTGAAATTGCTCCCTTGTCTCCTGGCTAAAAGCATGACCGGGTTTAAAAGTATTTACAAGCACAAGACCAAAGACTATTGCAATCACGGTTGAACCCATGTAAAGACCAATGGTTTTCAGCCCGATCCTTGAAAGTTTGGTTATATCGGTTATGCTTGTTATGCCCTTTACAAGTGAAACAAAGATAAGGGGTACGGCAACCAGTTTAAGCAGTTTGATGAAGATTGTACCCCAGGGCTTAACCCAGTCAGCGGTGAATTTTTCAAGCCCGGTTTCTGCAGCTACGAGTCCCCATACAATGCCTAAAATCATCCCGAAGATTATTTTCAGCCACAGGGGGTATTTTTTCTTTTTCAGCTTCATCTTAATATTACAATCTTATATGGGGTAAGCGTGCCTATCCAGATCGCCTAAAATTAGAAATTAATATGATCCCTGAAATCTCTCCGGGATATTCTACAGCATAAAATATAAAAAACAGTCTTATCAGCAGCCGGAGCAACCATCATGGCTTCCGCAACCACTGCAACCATCGCTTTTATGCGTGTTCAATTCATCCGGGCTTGCATCCCTTACATCCAGAACTTCACCTGTAAAATGCAATTCAGCTCCAGCCATAGGATGGTTAAAATCCATTTTTACCGCTGTGTCGGTGTTTGACAGTACAGTTCCTACCAGTCTCCTTCCCTGTGCATCGGCCATAGGTACCTGGTTACCTGGCTTCAATAAATTTTCATCTACCTTGCCATCAACCTCAAAGACCGACATTGGGAGCTCAACTATAAGTTCTTCCCTTTTGTCACCGTATGCCTGTTCAGAAGTGAGACTGAATTCAAATTTATCACCCTGTGAGAGATTCTCTATGTTAGACTCAAAATGGGGCAGCATCTGTCCTGCGCCATAAAGGAATTCCAGGGGATTTTCACTATTAACTTCTTCAACGATATCACCCTTACTGTCACCTTCTCTCAGTACATACTTAAGGGATACCATTTTGTCTTTTTCAATTACCATGCTACATTATGGTTTAGTTATTATTAAAGATGCCAAAAGTAGTTATAAAGAATGAGAAAGCAAATATTGACCCGCGATGATAGTCGTAACTGGGTTTGAGTGATTTACTTATTGAGCCATTTTTTAAATCCGGATGAGCGCTCTATACTTACAATGGCATCCGTTTCATTATCGGCAGGAGGATCGAGTTCGAGTTTTACCCTTCCGCGCGAATAGGCTACCATACTTTTAATGGCATCCATATTAACAATATATTTGCGATTTATCCTGAAAAACTTTTCAGGGTCCAGCAAGCTCTCCAGCTTATCAAGCGACTGGTCAACAGGATAATTTTTATTAGTGAAGGTCTTCAGAAAGGTCGTTCTGTCCATTGAATAAAAACAGGCTATGTCTGAGACTTCAACTTTACGAATCCTATCACCTATCTGAATCATAAAGCGCTTCTTATACTCTGGCTTCTTTCCCTTTAATTGGGCCAGTAATGACCCGAAATCAATAATGAATGCTGATTTAAATGTCTCAAATTTCCTCAGACTCTCTTCCAGGTCCCGTTTACGTACCGGTTTCAGGAGATATGCAATACTGTTAAGCTGAAATGCTTTTACAGCATATTGGTCGTATGCAGTAGTAAAAATCACAGGTGTGTTTACCATAACCTGCTCAAATATGTTAAAGCTTATACCGTCCGAAAGCTGAATATCCAGAAAGATCAGGTCTGCTGAATTATTCATTAACCATTTGACCGATTCTTTTACAGATCCTATCTTGGCAAGTATCTCTATATCCGGTTCAATGCTTTTTAGCATTTCTCCGAGCTTGTCTGCTGCCAGTTTCTCGTCTTCAATTATCAATACTTTCATCTTCATCAGGTTTTAATAGCGGCAATTTGGCAATATATAC
>JAZBOI010000391.1:0-5445 GCA_036351095.1 Bacteroidales bacterium
AAATAATTTGCACAATTTATTGAAGAATGAGGAGATATCAAATTCGGGTACCATGCATGTATAGAGGGGTAAATTAATAATATTATATATTATGCAGGCATATATGGAAATTTATCTCATTTAGGGACTTAAATTTATAAAATCTTAAACAGATAGGATAAAAATAAAAATCGCGAAAATTTTTAAAAATATCAGTTGATCCGGCTCAGTCAAATTTAATTGCCTGACGTGGCTGGTTGATTTTTTTCAGTCAAATTTTAATTGCCTGACGTGGCTGGTTGATTTTTTTCAGTCAAATTTAATTGCCCTGACAGGGCTTATTGATGCTACCAGCCTGGAGGGTATAAGCAGCATGAGAAGGATAATTATGATTGTTCCCAGGTTAAGCAGGATAAAATGCATTATGTCGATATTTACCGGTACGGTAGTAAGGTAGTAGGATGTTGGGTCAAGGCTGATGAGTTCAAATTTTTTCTGTATGAATGCCAGGCCATAACCGATAATATTACCCCACAGGAGACCGGTAGCAATAATATATGCAGCCTGGTTGAGAAATATTTTCTGGATTAGCATGTTGCCTGAACCCAGTGCTTTCAGAACGCCAATCATATTTGTTTTTTCAAGTATAAGGATAAGCAAACCTGAAATCATTGTGAATGCTGATACAAGGAGCATAAGGACAACTATTACAATCACATTGGTATCCTGGAAATTGAGCCAGTCAAGTATCTGGGGATACTTCATCCTCAGGTTTGTTACTTTGAGCTTCTCCTGGTCCTTCTCAAATTTGTAACCTATGGCATCCCGAACAATATAGGTATTCAGATCGATATCATTGAAATCGGCTATGAAGATCTCGAAACCACTTACCTGCTTATCGTTCCAGCCGTTAAGTCGGCGAATATGGCCTATATCGCCCAGGATATACATTTTATCCATAGCTTCAACGCTTGTTTCATAGATGCCTTCAACAGTGAATCTTCGCATCCTGGGTGGTTCCTGCACAAAATACATGGCAAAATCGTCACCCACCCCCAGGCCCAGCAAAGCGGATATTTTGTTTGAAATTATCACGCCGTTAGATATGATGCTGTCATTCAGGTTCAGAACAGATCCTTCTGTAAGGTTCTTCCGGAAAAAACTCCAGTCGTAGTCCGTACCCACACCTTTCAGTACAACACCCTGTATATTTTCCTCTGTCTTGATAATCCCGGCTTTGGTGGCAAAGACATGAATATTATCGAAACCGCGATGATCTTCAAGCCGGGCTGTAAATTCCTGCTTCGATGATATGGGTACTGTTTCAAAGGAGTAATTGGAATCAAAATTAAGTACCTGTATATGGCCGCTGAACCCTGCAATCTTCTTCCTTATTTCCTCTTTAAAGCCGGTAAGGATTGCAAAGGCAATAATCATTACGGTGATGCTCAGAGCTATTCCGGCAATTACTATCCTGTTGATAGGCCTGGAAAAGCTCAGCCCTTTCCTCCGCTCCCTGATCAGACGTTTTGATATGAATAAGGCCGTTTTCACAGGGTTTTGCCCGGGTATGCCTTCAGCGCCTCTGCCAGTGTTTCCATGGCATTTTTCAGGTCGCCTGTGTTCAGTACATATGCTATCCGCACTTCATTACGTCCCAGCCCGGGTGTTGAATAAAATCCTGATGCCGGTGCCAGCATAACTGTCTGGTTTTTATATTCAAATTCCTCGAGCAACCATTGTGAGAACTTATCCGCATCGTCAACGGGAAGTTTAACAGTGCTGTAGAAAGCTCCCCTGGGTTTTGGGCAGTATACCCCTGGCATATTATTAAGAGCCTCAACCATGAAATCGCGCCTGCTGATATACTCCCTGTATACATTATCAAAATATTCAGCCGGTGTGTCTATTGATGCTTCCCCTACTATCTGTCCCAGCCCGGGAGGGCTGAGCCTGGCCTGCGCAAACTTAAGTGCTGATGAAAGGACATCCCTGTTTTTGCTTATCAGCGCTCCTATCCTGACACCACATTCACTGTAACGCTTTGATACGGAATCCAGGAGGATGACATTGTCATCTACTCCCTCCAGGTGCATGGCGGAGAAATGTTTTTCGCCATCATAGCAAAACTCCCTGTAGACTTCATCGGAAAAGAGGAAAAGATCATGCTTGATTATTATTTCGCGCAACTGCCGGATCTCATCCTCAGTGTAAAGATACCCGGTGGGGTTATTGGGATTACATATAAGTATACCCTTTGTTTTACTGCTGATTTTTTTCTCGATCTCGCTTACCGGGGGAAGGGCAAAATCATCTTCAATTTTAGAGGTAACCGGTATGATTTTTACACCGGCAGTGGTTGCAAAACCATTATAATTGGCATAGAAGGGTTCCGGTGTGATAACTTCATCACCGGGGTCAAGACAGCTCATGAAGGCAAAGAGCACGGCTTCAGACCCTCCTGTGGTTACTATGATCTGTGTGTGGTCAACGTTTATTCCCAGGTTCTGGTAATACCCGGCCAGCTTCAGCCGATAGCTTTCATTGCCAGCCGAATGGCTGTATACAATTACCTTATCCGTCATGTTTTTAAGGGCATCAAGTGCTACCTGTGGTGTAGGTATGTCAGGCTGACCGATATTGAGATGGTATACCTTGCGTCCTTTTCTTTTGGCTTCCTCGGAATAGGGTACAAGTTTCCTGATGGGGGAGGCAGGCATTGATCTGGCCTTTTCTGATATCTGTGGCATATCCTGGGTATTTATTTGGGTTTAATCTTACAAAGTTAATTTTTTCGGGGTATAAAAAGGAATGATTTTTATAATATTCGTACCTGCTTATCCTGTTCTTAGACTTAAAATATTATAGATCATGTAATATTAATTTCTATTTTTGCACTTCATAAACAGATTAATTGCAGATATGGATATCCCGTCCAAATATAAACCTTCAGGTGCCGAATCAAAATGGTATAAATACTGGATGGAAAATGGTTTTTTCAACAGCCGGCCGGATGAACGTGAGCCCTATGTTATTACCATCCCTCCCCCGAATGTAACAGGCGTTTTGCATATGGGCCATATGCTGAACAATACACTGCAGGATGTACTGGTCAGGAGGCAGCGAATGATGGGGAAAAATGTTTGCTGGGTGCCGGGAACCGATCATGCCTCAATTGCTACAGAAGCCCGGGTGGTGGCCAGGCTGAAGGAGGAAGGCATTAGCAAGAATGACCTGACACGGGATGAATTCCTGGGTCATGCATGGAAGTGGACCGAAAAGCACGGGGGTATAATACTTGAGCAGCTAAAAAGACTGGGTGCCTCGTGTGACTGGAACAGGACATTGTTCACCATGGATGAAAAGAGATACCGGTCGGTCATAAAAGTATTTGTCGACCTCTACAGGAAGGGCCTCATTTATCGTGGTGTGAGGATGGTGAACTGGGACCCTGAAGCAAAGACTGCTGTTTCTGATGAAGAAGTTGTTTACAGGGAGGAAGATTCAAAACTGTTCTATGTAAGGTACAGGATAAAGGGAACGGATGAATATATAACAATAGCCACAACAAGACCGGAGACAATACTTGGTGATACCGCTGTCTGTGTCAATCCCGCCGATAAGAGGTATAAAAATCTCGAGGGAAAAAAAGTGATCGTACCCATGGTTAACAGGGAGGTGCCTGTGATATATGATGACTATGTTGATATGGAGTTTGGCACCGGTTGCCTGAAAATAACGCCGGCACACGATATAAATGATTATGAGATAGGGCAGAAGCACGGTCTCGGGATAATAGATATTTTCAATGACGACGGTACATTGAGCAGTGAAGCAGGATTATTCACGGGATCAGACCGTTTCGAGGCCAGGAAGCTTTCAGTTGCCTTTCTCAGGAAAGAAGGCTTACTGGAAAAGGAGGAGAATTACACTAATAAGATAGGCAGGTCTGAACGTACAAACTCGATAATTGAGCCAAAGCTTTCAATGCAATGGTTTCTGAAGATGAATGAAATATCACGGCCTGCACTGGAAGCCGTTACAGGGGGAGATATCAATATTTATCCCCCGAAGTTTAAAAATGTCTACAGGCACTGGATGGAGAATGTGCGCGACTGGTGCATAAGCAGGCAGCTGTGGTGGGGTCAGCGCATACCGGCATGGTATTACAGCCAGAACGATTTTGTTGTAGCCGAAGATGAGGGAGAAGCCCTTAAGCTTGCAAGGGAAGCAGCGGGTAATAATCAATTATCTGCTTCAGACATAAGGCAGGACGAAGATGTGCTTGATACCTGGTTTTCTTCGTGGCTATGGCCTATTACATGCTTTAACGGGATACTTGAACCGGATAATGATGATATAAATTATTACTACCCGACCAATGCTCTTGTTACAGCCCCGGAGATATTGTTTTTCTGGGTTGCCAGGATGATTATTGCCGGCTATGAATACCGTGATGCAAAACCATTCACAGACGTTTACCTGCATGGTATAGTACGGGATAAGGAAAGGCGGAAGATGTCAAAATCGCTTGGTAATTCACCCGACCCACTTGATCTTATAGATAAATACGGGGCTGACGGTGTACGGGTGGGGATGCTCCTGTGTTCACCCGCCGGCAACGACCTCCTTTACGATGATTCACTGCCCGAACAGGGAAGGAACTTTGCCAATAAGATATGGAATGCCTTCAGGCTTGTTAAAGGCTGGGACATTGACAGTAATATTAATGAACAGCCGCCATGGGCGGCAGAAGCTGCCTTATGGTTTGAGAACAGGCTCAGTGAAGCAATAAGCCAGTACAACAGGGCCTTTGAGAAGTACAGGATCTCCGATGCTTTAATGATAATATACCGTTTGTTCTGGGAAGATTTCTCAAGCTGGTACCTGGAGGCTGTAAAACCGGACTACCGGAAACCGGTGGACCCCCTGACTTACGGCCAGGCCATCGCTTTTTTCGAAAAACTGCTAAGACTCCTGCATCCCTTTATGCCCTTCATAAGCGAAGAGATATGGCAAATGATGGAAGAAAGAAATGAGGGTGAAAGCATTATGCTTGCTGAGATACCCGGGGCTGGAAAAGTCAGCAGCAGTGTCCTGAAAGATTTTGAACATACAAAGGCTCTGGTGACATCCGTCCGGAACCTGAGAAAGAAGAACAGTCTACCCGCCAGGGACCAGCTTGAGCTCTTTGTCAGTAAAAAGAGCAGCGGAAAAGAAAAATCCTTTGAGAATCTTATTAAGAGACTGGCAAAAATCTCGGCTATTACTGAACTGGAAAGCAAGCCGGATAATTCAGCCAGCTTCATAATTGGTACTTCTGAATACTATATATTGATGGGTGACAGCATTGATGTTGCTACTGAGATTGAAAAGCTTAAAGCTGAACTGGAGTACAACAGGGGCTTTCTCAGGTCTGTAATGAAGAAGCTTGATAATGAAAGATTTGTCAGTAATGCACCTTCA
>JAZBOI010000392.1:0-12625 GCA_036351095.1 Bacteroidales bacterium
ACCCGCCTGAGCGAAATCAGCGGTGAAGATATTTTGCAGATCGATGAATCGGCCGATGTGCAGGAGCAAAACAGTGGAGAAGAGGCTGGGGAAGAAGATGAATTAAAGCTGCCGGGGTCTGATGAGCTACTGGACCTTGATGGTGATCCATATGGCCCGGGTGGAGACAGGGATAGCCAGGATGAAGAAAAAGAAGGAATAATTGGTGATGATGAACTGGTCAACCGGTTTATTCTTACCAACCCGCGGATCGAGCCCAGGAAAGAGCAGGGTGATACCCACCAGGATGATATCTCCGCCGGGAGTAGCCGGGAGTCGCCACATCTTGTGTCCGAAACACTTGCAAATATTTATCTCTCGCAGGGATACTATTCGAAGGCAATCAGCATATATGAAAAATTAAGTTTGAAATATCCGGAAAAAAGTAGTTACTTTGCATCTCAAATTGAAAAAATTAAGGAGATACTCTTAAAAACTGATTAGATGGGTATATACGTTTTTATATCGATAATAGTGATTATAGCCTGCGTTCTACAGGTTCTTGTAGTTCTCGTACAGAACTCAAAAGGAGGGGGTCTGGCTGCAAATTTCACTTCTACAGGCCAATCGATGGGGGTTAGAAAAACAGCTGATTTCCTTGAAAAAGCTACATGGACCCTCGCGGGTGTTATACTATTCCTTAGTATTGTCTCTACTGCAGCAATACCCCATGGGGTTGAGGAAGAGTCTTCAAGGATACAGGACCAGATTGAAAATGCTGTAGATCCTTCAGCAATACCCAATCTTCCTACCGCTATTCCCGACCAGGGAAGTGGAAACCCGGACGAAGAGTAGAAAGAATGAAAGAATAAGGAAAATGTCAGTTTGTCACAAGACTGACATTTTTTTTGCAATTATGACGTGACTTATCATTCAAACTGACAGAAATATGATTTGGCACAAATTCTGTTACCTGATGGTGTCGATAAAATTATTGTTTAACAAATCAAATAAGTAAAATGGCAAAATTAAAAGGTAAAATACTGGCAGGTAAAGTACTTGTTAAGCCTCATGAAGCAGAAGAAAAAACTGCAAGCGGCATCATCATCCCTGACAGTGCTAAGGAGAAACCACAACAGGGCACCATAGTTCTGGTTGGTGCGGCAAAAAAAGATGAAGAAATGGAGGTAAAACCCGGAGATGTAGTACTCTACGGTAAATATGCAGGCCAGGAGTTGAATATTGACGGGGAGGATTACCTTTTGATGTCTCAGACTGACATTTTATACATTGCATAAACTTAAAACGTAACAAATTAAACTAACTGATATGGCAAAAGAAATTAAATTTGATATTGAAGCACGTAACCTTCTCAAGGTAGGCGTTGACAAACTGGCTGATACGGTAAGAGTAACGCTCGGACCCAAGGGTCGTAATGTTGTTCTCGAGAAGAAATTCGGAGCACCACAAATAAGTAAGGATGGAGTTACCGTAGCCAAGGAAATTGAACTTGAAGATCCTTTTGAGAACATGGGAGCCCAGATGGTTAAGGAAGTGGCTTCCAAGACAGGGGATGATGCAGGTGATGGTACTACAACGGCAACTGTTCTCGCCCAGTCAATCATAACAGTGGGACTTAAAAACGTAACTGCAGGGGCTAACCCCATGGAGCTGAAAAGAGGCATCGACAAGGCTGTCAGCGAAGTTGTTAAGCATATTGCCAAGCAGGCAAAAGTTGTTGGTGATGACCTGAATAAGATTGAGCAGGTTGCCCGTATATCGGCAAATAATGATGAGGAGATTGGTAAGCTTATCGCAGAGGCAATGGGTAAGGTTAAAAAAGAAGGAGTCATTACCGTTGAAGAGGCAAAGAGCACGGATACAACTGTTGAGGTTGTTGAAGGAATGCAGTTTGATCGCGGTTATATATCGGCTTACTTTGTAACCAATACAGAAAAAATGGAAGCTGACCTGGAAAATCCATATATCCTTATCCATGATAAGAAAATATCGACGATGAAGGATTTGCTTCCCATACTTGAAACAACAGCTCAGAATGGCAGGCCCCTTATGATTATTGCGGAAGACGTTGAAGGAGAAGCACTGGCCACCCTTGTTGTAAACCGTCTCAGGGGATCATTGAAGGTTTGTGCCGTCAAAGCCCCGGGTTTTGGAGACAGGAGAAAGGAAATGCTTGAGGATATTGCCATCCTGACCGGTGGTACAGTAATCTCGGAAGAGAAAGGTCTTAAGCTTGAGCACACTACTCTCGATATGCTGGGACAGGCTGAAAAAATATCTGTTGACAAGGAAAATACAACTATCGTTAACGGTGCCGGTGAAAAAGATGGTATTGCGGCCCGCGTTAACCAGATCAAACAGCAGATATCTTCAACAACTTCAGACTATGACAAGGAGAAACTGCAGGAAAGACTGGCAAAATTGTCAGGTGGTGTTGCAGTTCTTTATATAGGTGCTGCTTCAGAAGTTGAGATGAAGGAGAAGAAAGACCGTGTTGATGACGCACTCAGTGCAACACGGGCTGCTGTTGAGGAAGGTATTGTACCAGGAGGCGGAGTAACTTATATAAGGGCAATTGAAGCCCTTGAAAACCTGAAGGGTGAAAATGAAGATCAGAATACAGGGATTGAGATAGTGAAACGTGCAATAGAGGAACCTTTACGCCAGATTGTATTTAACGCAGGCAAAGAAGGAGCAGTTATTGTGCAGGCTGTTAAGCAGGGCAAGGATGATTACGGTTATAATGCACGAATCGATAAGTTTGAAAACTTCTATGAGTCAGGTGTTATCGATCCTGCCAAAGTAGCACGTATTGCACTGGAGAATGCTGCATCAATAGCTGGCATGTTCCTGACAACAGAAGCCGTGGTGGTGGAAGAAAAGGAAGATGAGCCAATGCCTAACCCGGGAATGGGCGGCGGTATGCCTGGCATGATGTAATATACTGATTGTCGCAAATTTTATGGCAGGGACGTTGCATGCAGCGTCCCTGTTTTTTAATGACCACCCCCTGAATGAACTATTAACATATTCAACTATTAATTATATATTTGCGCTTAATCCGGGAATGAGAAAAACAATGGAAAAAATTAGGAATTTCTGTATTATTGCTCATATTGATCATGGGAAAAGCACCCTGGCCGACAGGTTGCTGGAGAAGACTGATACCCTGAGCGAAAGAGACAGGAAGGACCAGGTACTGGACAATATGGACCTGGAGAGGGAAAGAGGAATTACTATCAAGAGCCACGCAATACAGATGAGGTACATAAACCATGGCTCTGAATATATCCTGAACCTGATAGATACCCCGGGACATGTGGATTTTTCCTATGAGGTCTCAAGGTCAATTGCTGCATGTGAGGGGGCTTTGCTTGTTGTTGACGCCACACAGGGAATACAGGCACAGACAATATCCAACCTGTACATGGCAATTGAACATAACCTGGAAGTAATACCCGTGCTCAACAAGATGGATATGTCCAGTGCAATGCCCGATGAGGTAAAAGACCAGATCGTGGATCTTCTTGGTTGCAGGAGGGAAGATATAATTGAAGCCAGTGCAAAAACAGGAATGGGGGTTGAAGAAATACTGGAAAGGATTGTAAATAAGGTGCCCGCACCGGAAGGGGATCCTGATGCCCCCCTGCAGGCACTTATATTTGATTCTGTATTTAATTCGTTCAGGGGTATAGTAGCATATTTCAAGATAGTGAATGGCACCCTTAGAACCGGTGAAGCGGTGAAATTTTATAATACAGGGAAGAAATATAATGCTGATGAAATAGGTGTACTTAAGATTAAGCAGGAACCAAGGAAATTTCTTAGCGCGGGTAACGTGGGATATATTATTTCCGGGATAAAGGAATCAAGGGATGTAAAGGTGGGTGACACCATTACCCATCTTGACAGGCCGTGTGATAAAGGCATAGAAGGATTTGAAAATGTAAAACCCATGGTTTTTGCAGGTATTTACCCCGTTGATGCTGATGACTATGAGGACCTGCGTTCATCCATTGAAAAACTGCAGTTGAATGATGCCTCCCTTTCATTTATACCCGAATCATCAGCTGCCCTTGGTTTTGGCTTCAGATGCGGTTTCCTGGGACTGCTGCATATGGAAATCATCCAGGAAAGACTCGACAGGGAATTTGATATGGACGTGATAACCACGGTGCCAAATGTATCATATAATGTTTATACCACTTCGGGTGAAATGGTGGAAGTTCATAATCCATCAGGATTACCCTCTGTTACCAATATCGAAAGGATTGAGGAACCATATATTATTGCACAGATAATTACAAAATCAGAATACCTTGGTAATATAATGACCCTGTCCATTGATAAGCGGGGTACCTTCAAGAACCAGGTATACCTGACCAGTGACCGTGTGGAGGTCACTTTTGAACTGCCACTTGCTGAAATAGTCTTTGACTTTTATGACAAGCTGAAAAGCCTCTCAAGAGGTTACGCTTCTTTTGATTACCACTATTCATCCTATAAGAAGGCTGATCTGGTGAGGCTTGATATACTGCTCAACGGTGAAATGGTGGATGCACTGTCAACTCTTATTTTCAGAGGACATTCCTATGACTTCGGAAGGAGGATGTGTGTGAAACTGAAGGAACTGATACCGCGGCAACAGTTTGATATAGCCATACAGGCGGCAATTGGAGCAAAAATAATTGCCCGTGAGACAGTTAAGGCAGTGAGAAAAGATGTTACTGCCAAATGCTACGGTGGTGATATAACACGAAAGAGAAAACTGCTTGAAAAGCAGAAAAAAGGAAAGAAGCGGATGAGGCAGGTAGGTAATGTTGAAGTGCCGCAGCAGGCCTTCCTGGCAGTGCTGAAAATGGACTGAGAAAGCCGGTCACTGACACAGCAGGCGATACCCTTTGCCATGCACGTTGAGTATGCTTATCGAAGGATCACCTTTCAGATACTTTCGTAGTTTTGTTATGTAGACATCCATGCTGCGTGCATTGAAATAATTATCATCTACCCATATTGTGCGAAGCGCGTAATTTCTTTCCAGTACCTCATTCTTGTTTTTGCACAGCAGCCTGAGTAATTCAGATTCCTTGGTCGTAAGTTTCTTAGGACCTTCGTCGGATTCAAGCACCTGTGTAAGCGGGTAGAAAGTAAAACTGCCCAGTTTATATTCCTCCGGTTCCTCGTCTGTATATGACCTTGTCCTTCTCAATATGGCTTCTATCCTGTATAACAATTCCTCCATTGAGAATGGCTTTGTAATATAGTCATCAGCCCCTGCACTGAATCCCTCCAGCTTGTCTTTTTCAAGAGATTTGGCCGTCAGAAAAATGAAAGGTATTTCCTTTTCAATTTTCCTGATCTTCCTGGCAAGGTTAATCCCATCAATCTCTGGCAGCATGATGTCCAGCAGGCACAGGTCAAAAGTTTCGGTCCGGAAAGTCTCAAGTGCCTGTTTTCCATCTGACAGATGCACTACCCTGTAACCTTTTGCTTCAAGGTAATCGGTAAGCAGTATACCCAGATTAATATCATCCTCAGCTAGTAATATTTTTGCCATATTCAATTGTTTTTGGGAAACCTGATATCGAAGCGTGTTCCTTTATTTACCTGGCTGTGAACAGAGATACTCGCATTATGTTCCTCCACTATCTTTTTTACATAACTCAGCCCCAGGCCAAAGCCTTTTACATTATGGATATTTCCTGTAGGGACCCTGTAGAATTTATCAAAAATTCTTTTTATATCATCCTTTTTTATCCCAATCCCTTTGTCTGCAATGGAAATTATCAGCTGCTTTTTATCATCAGATGTTTTAATTATAATATCAGGATTACCATTTGAGTATTTTATAGCATTATCGAGCAGATTGGATATCATATTAAACACGTGATTTTCATCAACTTTAATTATTGGCTCTGCTGCCCTGAAGTCCCTTGCGAGTTTGCCTTCCGTATCGGATATCTGTAACCTGAAATTATCGATCGCCCTGTTTATAATACTGTGAATATCCGTTTCGAGCATTTTTAACTTTATTTTGCCCCTGTCGAAGGCCGATGCCTGCAGCACTTTCTCAACCTGGTACTTGAGTCTTAATGATTCATCTTTAAGTATGCCGGAAATCTTGTCCAGGTTTTTCTTATCCTTCGAAATACTTCTGTCTCCTATCATCTGTGAAGCAAGCGAAATTGATGAGATGGGAGTTTTCAATTCGTGGGTCATATTGCTGATAAAATCATTACGGATTTCAGATATCCTTTTCTGCCTGAGTATAATCAGGATGTTGCCTACGGAGAAAATTATCAGAAAGAGAGTTACAATAACGGAGGAGATACCCATAAACCCGATCTGTCTGAACAAATAATTTTTTTCTTTCGGAAAATAGAGGTAAATCATATTCTGTCCCGGTACGGGATCATTGGGGAAGAGTTGCCTGATATATTTATTTGCGTCAGAGCCCATATCAAATCCGGAGCTGCTATAAACAGGGTTTCCTGCAGAGGTAATTGCAAATTCGTAATCAAGAGATATACCTAACCTTTCCAGCATCTGATTAATCTGGTCATCAACCCGTTCAGGGTCTACTCGCTCTGACAGCTCCGGGGTATCTGCAATGATCTTTCCCATGATGCTCTCAAGCATAACCGTTTTATTGGTAATCCTGTCGCTGATGCCAGACCTCAGGCTTTGTGAAGATAACTCCGGTATTTCTTCTTCAGGAAATAAGAATTCATCATCGGAGTAAAAAAGTATTTTTTGTCCCTCCCTGCTTATCGTGAGTGAAGCCAGTACATCATCATGATCTTCAAGCATTGGAATGTTCGATTGTGCCCTGTAACCACGAAGCCGCCGGGCAAGGGCAGATTGTGAAGGGACTATGGCAACCACTGAATCGGCCAGAGGCAGGTCGATCTCCTCTATTATCCTTTCTATGGTTTCCTGCTGTTCCATGTCGAGCACCACTGCGTTGAGGGCATTATTTACGTAAACCCTGAACTGCTGGTTCTTAACTTCAATGGAATTATTGATCCAGTATAGCTGGATCAACATCAAGCCCGACAGCGCAATAGATATTATAACAGCAAGTATAACAATGGTTCTTTTGTTCATCTCTTATCCGGCTTTCCCTTTCTTCTGTAATACTCCTCAATCACTGCTTCAATTATACAAAAGTATTTCATAAAAACAACATTAAGAGCTTTTTAACTTAATTTAACTTTGTTTTAAGATTCTTTAATATACTATTTATTTTAATGGTACGGGTTTTGTTCCATATAAGGTGAAAATGATCTTTGAAAATTGAAATTTATCAAGAAAATAAGGAATATTTAAAAATGGCACGATGTTTGATATTATTTAAGTGAGGTTTTTTTCATAGGTTAGATTAGTTAGTTTTTGGGTAAAGAAAGGGAAAAGAGGTGAGCCATCACCTCCCTTTCTTATTAAAAGTTACACTTTTCATAACTTAGGTTTTAGGTTTTAGGGTTAGTTAAGATGAGCGGATTTCATAATTCGCTCATTTTTTTTATGCACTGACCGGAACCATTACCTCATGGTGATAGACGTTCAGGGCACCCGGAACGTAAACAGGTTCATGGTATTATCTGCAGAACAGAATTATCCAGCTGCTTACCTTTGTCAAGTAAAAAAACACCTGTAATCTCTCTGATCTGCCTGAGGCGCATTATAATATTTTCGACAGGATCAGCCGAGGGCAGATTTCTGATCCTTAATATAAAATCGATTGAGGGGATCCTGGGAAAGAGCTTATCTTTTTCAGATTCATTACAGATAAGTTCATAAATCGTTTCGTTGTATTTTGAGGCAGATGTGAACCTTGGGAAGCTGATCTCTCTGTTATTAACGAATTTGACTACGGGTGTATTGCTTTTCAGGTTCAATCCCAGCTCCCTGTTGAGGATAAGCGATAACCTGTAATCAGCCTCTGCTGATGCCAGCCCCAGGTAATGATCCGGTTCATGGTCTTCAACACTCAACTTATGCCTGGTTTTTTTGGGAGGAGATTTCATTCTTCTGGCTTAAAATGCCTTTTAAAGGTAGTAAAATTATATTCAGATGGCAGGGTCTGAATCACTGATTTTATCCAGAGTCATCAGAGAGGCTCTTTGTTCGGCTTCCTTTTTAGAGCTGGCAGTGCCTTCCCCGAATATTTCATTATCAATCTTAAGCACCGTGGTGAAGACATGTTTCTTTTCGTTAAAATCATAATCTTCAGTATAATTAAAACTGATCTGTCTTTTCATTTTTTGGGCCCATTCGAAGACCTGGCTCTTATAGTCTGTTTCTGTATTGATGACATTCCCCAGGTCTATATGCTTTGAAAGAATGTTTTTAACGATGAACTTTTTTGTTCTTCCATAGCCCCTGTCTAAAAACAGTGCTCCTATAAATGCTTCCAGGGCATCACCGTAGATATTTTGTGAAGAGCACTTACTATTAACATGGCTTATAAGCAGTTTATCAATTTTCAATGAAAGAGCCAGCCTGTTAAGAGTAGTCCGGTTTGCCAGCCTTGCTCTCAATTTTGTGAGTTGTCCTTCAGGTGCATCGGGACAGGCCATAAAAAGATATTCTGATAATACAGCGTCAAGCACCGCATCTCCCAGGTATTCCAGGCGTTCATTATTGATATTTTTACCTCCGGGCCCTTCGTATGTTGCTGAACGGTGGATCAGGGCCTTTTCATAAATACCCGGTCTGGATGGGCGGAATCCCAGGATATTCTTAAGGTCGGAGCGGAATGCTTTCTTATCGGCAAATATTATTTCCTTACTGCTGGTCTTATTTTTTAATGACACACCGCTTATCAGATTTCTTTTATGATAATGGAAGCATTATGACCACCGAAACCAAAAGTATTGCTCAGGATACTTTTAATTTCCCTTTCCTGTGCCCTGTTAACTGTAAGGTTGAGCTTCTGGTCAATTTCCGGATCAGGGGTAGTCTGGTTTATAGTGGGTGGTACAAGATTGTTCTGCATGGCCAGGATGGAGGCAATAGCCTCAATTGCTCCAGCGGCTCCGAGCAGATGACCTGTCATTGATTTGGTGGCGCTTATGTTTATATCGTAGGCATGTTCACCGAAAAGGTTGACGATGGCCCTTGTTTCCGAAATATCACCCAGGGGTGTTGCCGTGCCATGAACATTAATATAGTCTATTTCTCCGGTTGACAGTCCTGACTCATCAAGTGCTATCTTCATTACTTTATATGCACCAATACCATCGGGGTGAGGAGCGGTAATATGATATGCATCGGCAGTCATGCCCGTTCCGCACAGCTCACCGTATATTTTTGCTCCGCGGGCTTTTGCATGTTCATATTCTTCCAGAATGAGGGCTCCACCACCTTCACCCATAACAAAGCCATCACGTGTTAAATCAAGCGGCCTGGATGCGGTTTTATATTCTTCATTATTGGTCGACATTGCCTGCATTGCATTAAACCCGCCTACGCCTGCCTGGTTGATCGAAGCTTCCGATCCTCCTGCAATAAATAATTTTGCCTTTCCAAGCTTAATGAGGTTAAAAGCATCGATAAGGGCATGGGTCGATGAGGCACAGGCTGATACAGTACCATAATTGGGCCCCTGGAAGCCATATTTAATTGATATGTGACCAGCAGCAATGTCAGAAATCATCTTGGGAATGAAGAAAGGGCTGAAACGGGGAACCCCGTCCCCCGTGACAAACCCTGCAATTTCATTGAGAAATGTTTCTATCCCTCCGATACCTGAAGCCCAGATTACACCAGCTGTGTCTTTGTCAATTTTATCATGATCAAGACCGGCATCCTCAATGGCTTCTGCAACAGCAATAAGCGCATATTGTGCGTAACGATCCAGCTTGCGGGCTTCCTTTCGCTCAAAATAATCTACGGGGTTATAGTCTTTAATCTCACAGGCAAACCTGGTTTTGAATTTTTCGGTATCAAAACGTGTTATCCAATCTGATCCACTGGTCCCGGACTTTAATCCTTCCCAGTATTCCTTAATATTCTTACCGATTGGAGTTATGGCTCCAATACCCGTAACTACAACCCTGTTCATGTTTTGTGATTTCTCTGGTTATGCAATATTATTTTGCATTTTCCTCGATGTACTTAATGGCTTCACCAACAGTGCTGATGTTTTCTGCCTGATCATCCGGAATTCCCATATTGAATTCCTTTTCAAATTCCATGATAAGCTCAACAGTGTCAAGAGAATCTGCACCAAGATCGTTAGTAAAACTGGCTTCAGGGGTTACCTCTGATTCGTCAACTCCTAACTTGTCAACGATGATCTCTTTTACTTTTGCTGCAATATCAGACATAATCTAAAATTTTGGTTAATAATAATTAATTTTAAAACCTTGCAAAGAAATATATTTGTGCAATATTATTCAAGCAAATTTATAAATATTTATTGGAAATATAATACATTTTATTGATATTCAAACAAATAAGATTCATTTTTATTGCATGGCTTCATCCCGGCAATAATTGCGTAAAATCTAGATAATGAAGAATATAGCTATTTTTGCTTCCGGGTCAGGGACTAACGCTCAGAAGATAATTGAATATTTTTCGACCGCTAAAAGCGCAAATGTCAGACTTATTCTCTCGAATAAGGCGGATGCATTTGTATTAGAAAGAGCTAGAAAGTTTTCAATTCCCTGCCTGGTTTTCGACCGTGATGATTTATACAAAAGTGATACAGTATTGCGGGCACTGCTGGAAAATGATATTTTTATGATTGTCCTGGCCGGTTTTTTATGGCTGCTCCCTGAAGATATCCTTGATCATTTTCCGGGCAGGGTTGTAAATATTCACCCTGCCCTGCTTCCTGATTATGGAGGTAAAGGCATGTATGGCAGCAGGGTACACAGGGCAGTTATCGCAAACAGGGAGAAAGAATCAGGAATTACCATACATTATGTTAATTCAAAGTATGACGAAGGCGACATAATCTTCCAGGCCAGGTGTGAGGTAAAACCTGGTGATAGCCCTGAATCACTTGCTGAAAGGATACATGCACTTGAACATAAGTATTACCCGCGAATAATTGATAAACTAATCAGGGAGGCTGAGGATGTAGAAGCTCAGAATGACTCAAGCAGCTGAACCATAACTTTGCTTATTTTTTCAAATCTTTCTTTGTTTTCTTCTGAAACGGGTTCTACGGGCGGGGCTTCAACCCTGAGCGGATCGACAGGGTAACCGTTCTTGTAGAACCTGAAATCAAGGTGTGGACCTGTAGAAAGGCCCGAGCTTCCAACGTAGCCTATTATATCACCCTGTTTAACGTAGCTGCCGACACTTATCCCTTTGCCATAACTGCTCAGGTGCATGTAAGCTGTCGTGTAAACGCTGTTGTGCCTTATCTTCACTATACGTCCCGATCCGCTCTGGTATTCCCTCATGATAACCCTGCCGTCCCCTATAGCCATAACCGGTGTACCCACGGGTGCTGCATAATCGACACCATGATGTGGCCTGCGTATCCTCAGGATAGGGTGCAGCCTGCTGTTGGAATACCTGCTGCTGATCCGGGAATACCTCAGGGGAGCTTTGAGGAAGGCTTTACGGAGGCTTTGCCCTTCAAGATCGTAATAACTTTCCTTATCATCCTGTATTAGCGGGATGGCGTAAAAATGCTGCCCGTAATGTTCAAACAGTGCAGCATGTATGCGGTAAACCCCATTGGACACTGTATCAATATATTCCTCTTCATAAATAACCTTGAACCTGTCGCCTTTCTGCAAGCCGAAAAAGTCAACCGACCATGCATATATCTCTGACAATTCCACTGCCAGTACAGGATGTAAACCATTGTCGATCATTGTGTTCCACAGTGATGTTTCAATTGTTCCTGAAGCATATTTGAGCTCAAGTCTTGAAGGTCTTTCAACCTTCCTGATAAGGGTATCATATCTGAAATCAAATATGAAGTGATTCATAATATCATGCTCATACACCATGTAATCAAGTTGCTGAAGGCTATCAGAACTCAAATAAAGTGTATACTTATTCCCGGCTTTGATTTTTCTTATGTCGAACACATCGCCTGAATTGCGCAGCATTATGTCAATAAGGTAATAGCTTATGTTATAATCATCCAGTATTTCCGAAAGGAACTGGTTGTATCTTACACGGCTTGAATACAGGTCATAAAGGCTTGTGTCTATACCATAGGAATCATAATTCTTTTCAGGCTCATCTTCAATTGGGGCAGGCATTTCTGAGGGTGTAATGACATTGCCACTTGTATCCGAGCAACTGTTATATACAACTGCAGACAGGATAAGTATTATTACAAAAAGCCACCTGATCATATTACCACATTTATTATTCTTCCCTTAACAATAATTATCCTCCGGGGTTTTTTCCCTGCCAGCCATTTAGAAGCCCTTTCGTCGTTCATAACGGCATTTTCTATTTCACTGTCATGCATATCAAGAGGCAATTCCAGCCTGAACCTCAGTTTGCCGTTAAATGAGACAGGATATTCAAAACTATCCTCTTCCAGGTATTTCTCATTCACTTCTGGCCATTGCATGTAGGCCAGGCCTTCCTTATTGCCGTATAATTCCCAAAGTTCCTCAGCCAGGTGTGGTGCGAAGGGGTG
>JAZBOI010000393.1:0-2630 GCA_036351095.1 Bacteroidales bacterium
GCCGCGTGGTGGGGCAGAGTGCCGAACACCTTAAACTGGATCTATGCAGTGAAGCAACAGGCACCTCCAGCATACCGGCCATTGCCTTCGGGCAGGGTAACATGCTGCCGGTGATAAAGGAGGGCCACCCTATCGATGTCTGCTACAGCGTCGAGATGAATGAATTCAAGGGTTTAAGGAATCTGCAGCTTAATATACGTGATATACGGCCTTCGGCTGCTAAAAGCTGAAATAGAGCTGGAATTTGTACTCATCATAAGTGTCATATCCGTCAAATGAGGCCTCCAGCCGTGAAACAGCATATTTAAACCTTATTTCCACCCTTCCCTGCATTTTGTATGATATCAGTATGTATGACCTGCTGCCTTCGCCGTAAAGAGCCTTGACCACCGGGTTATACAGGAGGTCATCCTCCCAGGCAAAAAGCCTGCTGTCGTACGAGCCCGTTTGAAAGACAGACAGCCTGGCTCTTACCTCCAGTGGAAGCCTTCGGGCTGAATAGGAGACCGACTGGTAGCACATTAAACCCCTGTCATGGCCTCCGGCAATGATGGACTGCTCAAGGCGTGTACGCAGTTTAAAACCTTCCGTGACCAGGAATTCTGCCGACAGTCTAAGGTTGGTCTTTTTCATGGGCATGCTGGTTTTTACACCCTGAAGGGGATTGACCCACCTGTCACTGCTACGGTGTTTGATATCTGCCGAGAGTGAAATGGATTCGGCAGGCCTGAAGCTCAGGCTCACCATGTAGAGCATTGATCGTGGAAAGCCGCCGGAGATATTATTATACCATAGTTCCTTCCTGTCCATTATACCGGCTGACAGGCTTAAAACCTGGCTTAACTCGCAGGAGATATTGGAAATTATATTTCTTCCCGGCCTGTTAAAGGTGCTCATGCCGGCTGCTTTCCCGTGAAAGGCATTAAAGCCCCTGTTAACCCTGGAATACAGGAGGTTAAACCTCACCCTTCCTTCCGGGTTAAGTGATATGCCCTGGATAAAAGCTGTTTTATATGCATTATGCAGGGCAAATTCACCGAAGAGGTAGGAATCCTTCAGGAGGTAAGTATAATCAATGGAAAGGCTCGTATTATTTTTCCCACTGAAATCGTATATATTCCTGGGGTGTTCCGGTGGCCCTACGGGAAGAGAAAAGGAGGAATGTACAAGGCTTAAGCCGCAGTAAAGATTCTTATACATCCCGTTGATATTGATCCCGGCACCTTTCTCGCTCACCTGCTTCCTTTTCATCAATGTGTTGATTGTATTGTGCAGGCCGGAAGAGTAAAATGAACTTATATATTTTGTTTGAGTGTTCTCATCATAAGCCGTGGTTGCATCTATCGTGTTAAGTGAGGCGAAAGCATTGATATTTAACCCGGATGTGCTGATCGACAGGGCTGCACCCCTGAAAAAATCACTCTCAGCGCTGGATGAGTAGGGGATTATGTCACTGTTTCCTTTCATCAGCCTTGCCTCTGTTGGCACCGGCGGGCGTGAAAAACCATTACAGGCAGTCAGTCCCTGTCCGAACCTAAGCTTAAAATCGCCCACAATGATTTTGTCAATCACGGTACCTGTCCTGTAAGCCAGGCTGGCCGAGACAAAATCGGGTGTCCTGCCCGGCAGTAAGAGAGGTTCCCCCCTGTCCTTATCCATTGTGAGATATGCTGTCAGGGGTCCTGAAGAATAACGGGCTTTGGAGAGTATTTTGGCGGGACTGCCTATATATTTCGTCTCGTTTTTGTCATCCTGTTGAATATAATTTAGCATAAAGCGCATATGTTGCGAACTGCTGCTGATCTTCTCCTCCTGGGGGGGATCAAAAACTGCAAAGGCACTTACGAGCGAAGCCAGTTCAGTGTCGAAGCCCGGCAGGTAGCTCAGTTCCATGGCTGATAATATGCTTCCGTGTTTGTTCCTGTAATCGATTATGCTCCGCAGCTGGAAGCCTGTCAGAAAGAAGAGCCTTTTCAGCTCATTATCGCCGGCTGAATTAATCCTGACAGGGTCTTCAGCCAGCATTATCAGTTCTTCAGCGTATTCTTCTGCCCCGATATCGTCACCTTCTAATCCTGCTATATCTTCCAGCAGACTGATGATATGCCCCGGCAATTGCTCCTGCGGGTAAAGGCAGTTCAATGAAATTACCAGGGCTGCAAATATGGCCTGCAGCCTCAATTTCATTGCTTACCTTATAAAGATTACAACTGACAGTGAAGGAGTGAGTCCCAGGTTCTCATGGGTAATAAAGCCCAGGTTGGCCTGTATAAAACGCCCCGAGTATCCGCCACCGAAGGAGTAACCCAGGGGGTTGCTCATGAAGCCGCTGCGCAGTAAGAAATTACCGGCAAATTCGTATTCGGCAGCCACCCTTACATTGCTATATTGCCGGTCACTTGTTTCCAGCTCGGCAATTGCAAGGAAGGAAGATGCAAACCTGTAGGATGCACCCACCCTGATCACCAGCGGTATATCACTCGCATGCAGGGCTGTTGGCAGCGGGTTATAGGCATGCAGGCCAATAAGCAGCTCATCCAGGGGCCGGTACTGTATGCCACCTTCAAAGGTAAGGTCATACCGGTTGCGGTAATCACCCGCAATACGTGTTGAATAGAGATCTGTCTGCA
>JAZBOI010000394.1:0-2839 GCA_036351095.1 Bacteroidales bacterium
GGTGAGAAAGGCTTCTGGAATGGCTTTGAGGCAGGTTTATACTACAATGTCCAGGGTATTACACTACAGTACGTAGGGATAGCCGACCGCCCGGACATATACATGCTGCCATTCCACAGCCTGAACTTCACAACAAGCAAGAAGTTCGGCAGGGAACAAAAAGCAAAACTGAGTTTTAAGATAGACAATCTCCTCAATGACGAGAAAGAATCAGTATTCAGATCATTTAATCCTACCGACCAGTTCTTTACAAGGCTGGAACCGGGGATAACGTTTTCGCTGAAATTCAGCTACACACTTTTCTGAACCGTCCGGTTTCTCCAGCAGGTTAAAATCAAAAGGCATCTTTCCTCCCCGGACAGGTGCCTTTTACTTTGCGGCTTTCCTGCGGTCTGCCAACTTTGAAAAAAGGTATCCCAGTAACAGGATGATTCCCAGTACGGTGATAATGACCGGTGCACTCGGCACATCCAGCCTGAGGGAGAACATAAGACCGGCAAAGGATGCGGCAATGCCTGATAACCAGCCAACTATCAACTTGGTGGTCCAGTTGCCTTTTAAAATTACCGCAAGGGAAGCAGGTAGTATAAGAAAGGCAAAAACGGTCAGTATACCTGCTATCTTCACTGCCTCGACCACTACAAGCCCAAAGGAGAAATAGAAAAGGAAGCCCCACAGCCCGGGCCTCTTAATACCAGGCTCCTGCTCATGAAATGATTCGGTAAGAGCCAGTAATTTTTTTCTGAAAACAATATGAAAAGCACCTGTTATGACCACCACGACAGCAAGCCTGGCCAGCTGGGGCCCGGAAACCCATAATATCGTTCCTACAAGCATATCATGAACATGTACATCTCCGCCGGCCCCCTTGTCGAGTATAATAACTGTCAGTGTTGTAGCTACAGCATAGGCAATGCCTATAATTGCTTCCAGCGAAATGGATATTGTCCTGTTCCTTAGCAAGGTAAAGGCCAGGGATGCAATGGAGATAAATCCCAGCGAGAACAGGTAGGGCCAGAATGCATCCTCACCGTGTGCTGCCTCATCATGTCCTATATCCATTATTACCATGGCCACTGCCGAACCCAGGGCAGCTATCGATGCCAGGGCTATATCAATAAAAATGATCTCTCTTTTAATTACATGAATGCCGAAATATACATTTATCAGTACTATGAGGATACAGCCCAGTAATGGAAGCAATATAAAATTAAGGGAAACCATCAGCTTGCACTTATTTGATTATTGGATAAAGACTTCCTGCCTCTACGGGATGCAAACAAGCGTGCAAAGGCAAACAGGTAAGCAGCAATGCCTATCAGGCTCACTATAGCAGGCCCGTTGGATATATTCATTGAATAGGATAAATAAATCCCCAGCAATGATCCAAGCGCCCCTATTATCCAGCTCCATATTATCCTGGCCTTCCATGAGCTTACGAAAATCCTGGCTATAGATGCCGGCCCTATCAGAAGCATGAATACAAGGAAGATGCCCATTATTGGAACCGATTTGACGATAATTATTCCAAATGTTATATAAAAAACCAGGTCATACATCCTTGTCCGGGCCAGCGAATTGCCCACCATCTCCCCGTGTGAC
The DNA here is from genome assembly GCA_036351095.1 of Bacteroidales bacterium. Classification (GTDB taxonomy): domain Bacteria; phylum Bacteroidota; class Bacteroidia; order Bacteroidales; family VadinHA17; genus UBA9300. Next base: position 1,603 of record JAZBOI010000394.1, read on the forward strand.
ACCTTCTTCAGTGTTTTCTCCAGCGAGAGGTTAATAATAATTACAGGTATAAAAAGCAGAAGGCAGTTAAAAACGCTCTTCCATGTAACCCAGAGCACATTACCGGTTATGGTCTTGGTAATATAATTTGAGCCGCCCGGTATCTTTTCAGCCAGCAGGAGGGCCATGCCCAGGGCTACGCAATAAAATATACCTATGATGGCTTCCTGTGGCAAAACCTGCTTTCTTACCCTCATAAAAGAAAAAATTGCCAGTATAATGATGGTAAATGCGTAGGATACAAGCTGTGCATTGACCGAGCTTTCAGCAAAACCCAGCATGATACCTATCATTGTACCAAGTGCGGCAATCTGTGCAACAGCTATATCGATAAATATTATCCCGCGCGACAGGATGTGATTACCATAATAGCTTAATATGCCTGCAAGGATTATACATGCAACTATAGGAGGGGCAAGGAATAACAGGGTTCCCATATTCTCAGATATTCTGATTGATCTGGCTGATCCAGTAATCCATCAGCTCAAAATTATTATCTATGTCCATTGAATTATTCACGAAGAGGGGCAGGTAAACAGCCTTTATCCCGGTCCTGTCCTCTATCATCTGCGGTGATTTCTTCTCGAAATAACTGGCCACCAGCATTACCTTGATATCCTGCTCCTTGATAAGGTTAACCATGTACTGTACATGCCTGGCAGAAGGTGGTATACCAGGTTTAGGCTCTATAAACCCCGCTATCTCAAGGCCGAAAATATCAGCAAAATAAGCCCAGTTCTTATGATAGGCCACTACCCTGCTTCCCCTGAAAGGCAATGCTTCCTTCAGCCAGCCTCCCAGCAGGTCGATAAGTTTGCCATCCTGGTAATCCCTTTCGAGAAAAGTGAAAAGGGTATGATTGTGAAGAAGCTCTGACAGTGTTTCGCCACCAAACATCTCAACCAGTTGATCGCCAAAGAGAGCCCTGTCGATCCGATCAATAAAATCATCCCTGTTTTGTTCATAATAAGAGGCGTTCTGTGGATCTACCTTTATTAGTCCAACGGTTATATTGGAAGCTATAACTTTCCAGTTCAGGGGACTGGTATTTATATGTGGATTACCCATCAGGTGAACGTCACCCTCACTCCTGTCTGCAGTTTCCGGTTTATCGAGTATTTCCACACCATCCCCTACAGCCACAAAGCCAACAGCCCCGTCCATAATGTTCTTGTTGCGGGCCTTGTCGAGCAATGTA
>JAZBOI010000395.1:0-5595 GCA_036351095.1 Bacteroidales bacterium
GTTGAGGTTTACATACTCAAGTTCGGAGAGGAGTCTTTTTTCTTCGTTAATAGAGTTCACCCAGGAGTTTATCAGAATTATCACCTGCATGAAAATGAATATTATGGTAGTATAGGGTAGTATATAATAACTGAAGAGAAATGTATTTGACGTGGATAGTGTCAGATCATTTATTGCACCGATAGACAGTGCCAGAAATCCTATAGTGTTCAGTATGCCCTTTCTTTCGGTTTCGAGCAGTGAAATAATGCTCCTGTAGCCATAGAAAACCAGTACGAGCAGGAAGGCAGGCACGAAGATCCTTATCGAATGTGAGAAGATAATGACGGGAGCGGTCAGAACAAGGATGATAGCCGCGCCGAAAAGCACGCTGATGATGGTGCAGATTATCTTATAGTATTTATTGCTGAAGATCCTGTAGAAGTACCACGATCCGAAAATAAGTGCTATAAAGGAACCGGTATATTCAAGCCTTACCAGGTTGGTCCAGCTAATGTCCATATAGGTGTTAATCATGTAATAACCGGTACTGATACTCCTGATGAGTATTCCCAGCGTTGCGAGGGCGAAAAAAAGCATTGCATCATTATCCTTCAGGATAATGAAGAAAACAAAGAAAAAAGCTGCAAATGCCAGCAGTATACCTGCTGACAGGTCCGACATTGAATTCTGGCGTTCAATACTCTCTGTCACCACTTCCGGCATTCCCATCTTCATGGGCATCCAGAAACCACCCCTCCTGTGGTGGTAATTGGAAACGTTAACTATTATCTCTGCTGACCCGTTGATTATCCTGTGCCTGTAGGTAAAAGGATCGTAGTCCGGTTTTGTTCCGGCTTCACTTTTGCCCGCAATACCATTGCTGCCCGCATATTTTCCGTCAACATAGACACGGAAGGCAGCATCAAATACCGGTATCTCGAATACCACTTCACTGACATTACCGGGGAAATAAATATTCATTCGGTAGGTAGCATAGCCGGTGTTTTCTATGCCAGGTATTTCATCAGCATATGTTATCCAGTAGGAAGGTACTTTTCCCCAAGTATCGGGAAGGGGCTCGGTCTGATCTCTGAAATCACCCGGTGCGAGATGCTTCTGCCAGTAAAATTCCCATTCCCCGTTAAGCTTGATGATTTTATCGCTGACTTCATAGGATCTGAGATCAAGAACCCCCTTTTCGACTTTAACCTGTGCCACTGCTTCCTGGGTACAGGAAAAGACCACCAGGAGGTTTACCAGGGTATAAGTTATTATAACAGAAATTTCCCTTTTCATGCCGTAATAGATTGGTCAAAAGTATCAAAATAGGGGACATAAAAAAAATATTTCCTTCAAATAAAAAGGATGGGTTTTTGCCTGAAAACCCATCCCTGACAACAAAAACCTGAAAATTGATCTATGAAGAAACCATCCGGCAATTTTTGTTGCAATTTGAAAACAAATACTTTTTTACGGTTCTTTACGATCGAGGGAAAATGAGCTGCTGCCAGCTAAAAAATTTTCCGCTTTTTTCGTGCGGACTGTTCAAGTACTCATTGATTCATTCTATAGACGCCTGTCTAATGCTTTTGTTGCAGGACATTATGTTAATGTTTTGTTAATGTTCACCCCGGGCATTATTCTGCAGACTTGCGTAAGAATCCAGGAATTTTGTATCTTGCATGTGGAAAAAAAGAGAAAGATGCTCAGGGAACTATCTCATTGTTTCATGTTTAACCGCCTGGGAAGGCGCCTGTACGAATGCCTGATGTTCTATAATCATGCATTGTAAGACTCTGTTTATATACTGCCCTTAAGTTTTTTTATCATCTATCTTATCAAAAATGAAAGGCTTGATATTCAATATCAAAAGATATGCAATACATGATGGTCCGGGTATCAGGGTTACTTTCTTCATGAAAGGCTGCCCCCTGGGATGCTGGTGGTGTCACAATCCTGAAGGTATTGGCGGTGAGGTTCAGGTAATCGAACGAGTCGACAGGATTGGGGAAAAGGAATTTACCGTTAATGAAACAGTGGGGAAATACTACAGCGCTGAAGACCTGGTGAAGATTGCCAGGAAGGACCTGGTTTTTATCGAAGAATCGGGAGGAGGGGTTACCTTTTCCGGCGGGGAGCCACTGCTGCAGGCTTCATTCCTCGCAGAGGCACTCAGGATTTTCCGTGATGAGGAGATACATACGGCTGTAGATACTTCAGGCTATGCCGGGCGGCAGGTAACAGATGAAATTATTCCACTGGCAGATCTCTTTCTTTTCGATATAAAACATCTTGATCCGCTTAAACATAAAAAATTTACCGGTGTATCAAATGAGTTGATAATCGATAACTATAAGTATATACTTGAAAAAGGGAAAAAGGTCATTATCAGGATCCCCGTAATACCGGGGTTCAATGATGACAGCGTTCATCTTGAGGCGATGAGGGACTTTGTGACAGAAGGACAGCAGGGAGGGGATATAAGAAGGATCGATCTCCTTCCTTACCACAGGATTGGCAGTTCAAAATACAGGACCTTCGGGCTGGAATACAGGATGAAGGATGTTGAACAACCCTCTGCCGAAAGGATGAATGAGCTGAAGGAATTTTTTGCCGGCACCGGCATAAGGGTGAAAATCGGAGGTTAAGAAATAAAAATATGAACATATGAAACTTACAGAAAGAGTTAAGAAGCTCAGGGATCAAAGCCTTAATGCTGTTGAGAGCATTTCAGCCGAGAGAGCATTGCTGGTCACTGAATTTTACAAGAGCGATATGGCAGGGGAAGTATCGGTGCCCGTACGAAGGGCAAGAGCTTTTGAATATATACTGAAGAACAAGAAGTTATGTATAAATGAAGGTGAGCTGATAGTGGGGGAGAGAGGACCGGAACCAAAAGCCACCCCAACATATCCCGAGATCAGCCTGCATTCACTGGACGATCTTGAGATACTTGATAAAAGGGAAAAAGTATCCTTCAGGGTAAGCGAAGAGGTGAAAAATATTTACAGGGATGAAATTATCCCATTCTGGAAGGGTAAGAGTAACCGGGATAAAATAATGGAGGCTATGACACCTGACTGGAAGAAAGCCTATAAAGCAGGTGTTTTTACCGAATTCCAGGAACAGAGGGCCCCGGGACATACAGTCCTGGGTTATAAATTATTTCATACAGGCTTCCTTGATCTTAAAAAGGAAATAGAAGAAAGCATGAAGGGTCTTGATTATTACAACGATCGCTATGCCTATGATAAGGCGGAGGAGCTCAGGGCCATGGATATAGCCTGTGATGCTATAATAATGTATGCCGGACGAAATGCTGATGAACTGGAGAGAATGGCAGCGGAAAGTAAAGATGAGGCACGCAGGGACGAGCTGCAGGAAATGGCCAGGATATGTCGCAGGGTGCCTGCTCATGCACCGGAGACCTTCCATGAGATACTTCAGCATTACTGGTTTATTCACCTCGGGGTGGTGAGCGAACTGAACCCGTGGGATTCATTTAACCCGGGCAGGCTTGATCAGCATTTATACCCTGCATACACCAGGGATATGACTGAAGGTATTCTCACGGAAGAAAAGGCTTATGAATTACTGGGCTGCTTCTGGGTGAAGTTTAACAACCATCCTTCGCCTCCCAAAATGGGAGTAACAGCACAGGAAAGCAATACCTTTACTGATTTCTGCCTTATCAACCTCGGGGGTGTTAAACCCGACGGAACAGATGCTGTGAATGATATGACCTATATCTTACTCGATGTTATTGGCGGGATGCGTATATTACAACCCAGTTCAATGGTCCAGATATCAAAAAAGAATCCTGATAAATTCATTTACAGGGCTCTTGATATTATTAAAACAGGATTCGGACAGCCATCCTGCTTTAATACCGATGCAATAGTCCAGGAACTGGTGCACCAGGGCAAATCACTCGTTGATGCCCGGAACGGAGGTGCCTCAGGCTGTGTGGAAACAGGTGCTTTCGGGACTGAATCATACTGGCTGAGCGGCTACTTCAACCTGGCAAAAATACTGGAGCTGACACTGCATAACGGGCTTGACCCCCGAAGCGGAGAAATTGTCGGGCTCCCCACAGGCGAAGTGGAAGAGTTCAATGACTTTGATGATCTCTTCAGTGCTTTCAAAAAACAGCTTGAATATTTTGCTGCTATAAAGATACGAGGTAACAATGTGATAGAGAGGATATTTGCAAATAACCTGCCGGTGCCCTTCCTTTCATTGCTTATAGAGGATTGCATAGCCGGCGGGAAGGATTATAACGACGGTGGAGCAAGATATAATACCACCTATATACAGGGAGTGGGACTGGGAACAATAACTGATATGCTCAGTTCAATACGTTTTAATATCTACGATAAGCAGAAATACACATGGAAGCAGTTAAAGGCTGCCATGGCAAATGATTTTCAGGGATTTGATGACCTGCACTATGACCTGGTCTATAACTCACCCAAGTATGGTAATGACGATGATTATGCCGACCGGCATGCGCAAATGGTGTTTGAAGAATTCTATAATGCAGTTAACGGTCACGTCACGCCCAGGGGAGGAGTTCACAGGATCAATATGCTGCCTACTACATCCCATGTCTATTTTGGATCGCTTATAGGAGCCACACCGGACGGAAGACGGGCTTATGTACCCCTTTCGGAAGGAATATCCCCATTCCAGGGAGTCGACAGGCTGGGACCCACCGCGGTTATTAAATCAGCATCGAAGATAGACCATCTCAAAACCGGTGGCACATTGCTCAACCAGAAATTCAGTCCCCGCTTCTTTGAGGATGAGGATAGTTACGAGGTGCTGACAGCACTCATCAGGAGCTATTTTAAGATGGATGGTCATCATATTCAGTTTAATGTTGTTGATGCCGATACACTGAGAGATGCACAAAAGCACCCTGAACTTTACAGGGACCTTATAGTGAGGGTTGCAGGATACAGTGATTATTTCAATGACCTGGGTGAGGACCTGCAGAACGAGATAATCATGAGAACCGAACATGAAGGTATATAAAAATATAAACCATAACTGAAGCTATGTTTAAAAAAGAAGTATTTATCAAGAGAAGAGAAAAACTTAAGAAAGACGTGGGATCAGGCCTGATATTATTGCTGGGTAATGATGAAAGCCCCATGAATTATGCCGATAACCCCTTTCATTTTCACCAGGACAGTACATTCAGGTATTTTTTCGGACTCAATTTTCCCTACCTGGCCGGTGTACTGGATTGTGATACGGGTGAAGAAATAATATTCGGTGATGATCTCACCGTGGAAGATTTTGTCTGGATGGGCCCGCAGCCAACAATACTTGAAAGGGCCTCTGCCTTTGGTATTCAAAAGGCTCAGCCGCTAAAGGCTCTTGTGGAGCTTCTGCGGAAGGAGAATGCCGGTGACAGGACTATCCATTTTCTTCCTCCTTACAGACCGGAAAACAAGATCAAGCTCTTTGAATGGCTGGGTATACTGCCCGCTGAATCCCAGGCGGAATCATCCCTCGCACTGGTCAGGGCAGTGATAGCCCAGAGGAACTATAAGACCGCTGAGGAGATAAGGGAAATTAGCAAAGCAGCCGATATATCTGTTGACA
>JAZBOI010000396.1:0-2205 GCA_036351095.1 Bacteroidales bacterium
ATCTTTGTTTTCTGCCTCCACTATTAACCATGCCTTGTGTTCACCATCAAGGCAGCCCCAGTCGGCCTGGGCAAGAAAATGTGAACCGCTCCTGAGGAAAATATTTATGGCATACATGCATGCCGTTTTTGTGGGTTCATGAGGTACTTCAATAAGGTACTTTTCCATTTTTGGCCTCCTCTCTTATGATTATAGAAATATGAATTTGATTCAAAGAAGCCGGCTATCAGCATATAGAAAGAATTAAGACGCTTAATGATCAGCATTAATTCTTTAATTATTATTACAATTTACAAGCAGTATTGTTCAAAAACCGAAAGAATTAAAGAACTAATATTCGTCTAATAATCCTATGCCAGGCCGCCCGAATGGTTTTTCTTTCTTATTTTTGCGTGAGATTATCTAAATAATACAACGACATGAATATAGGTGAAATACAGGGCTTTATCAGGCAGATAGAACTTTTCCAGGGACTCGATGAACAGGAATTCAGGAAACTGTCGGAAAGCATAGAGGAGGTCATCTTCCAGAGGAATGAACTGCTGTTTGAAGAAAATGGTGAGCGTAAAAATCTCTTCCTGATTTACGAGGGCGAGGTGGAACTCTTTAAGAAAAATATTTACGGTGAGGAAAAACGTCTCTCATTCTTTACCAGGGGCGATTTCCTTGGTGAGGGCAGCTGGTCGAGCGACAGCAAGCATTCGACAAGCGCCAGGGCTATTGAGACAACACGTGTGCTCTCGGTAAAAAAGGAATACTTTCTTCAGAACAGTGCTTCAGCATTGAAGATATTGTCGAATGTTGCCCAGGTAATTTCCCGCAGGATGCGCCATGCAAATAACCGCATGGTGAACGTGGCAGCACAGTATGAAGCCGGCGAAACAAGGGAGGAGCACGACCTGCTGGGTTACAGGAATGTGCCCAACCAGGCTTACTATGGTATTCAGACTATGCGTGCTATTGAGAATTTCAACATCAGCGGTGTTACACTCAATTTCTTTCCCGTCCTGGTAGAGGCCCTGGCCATGGTGAAAAAGGCTGCGGCAAGGGCCAACCATGACCTGGGACTACTTGATGACAGGATTGCTGAGGCAATCATTGCTGCATGCACCGATATACAGAAGGGCAAGTACCAGTACCATTTTGTGGTCGATATGATACAGGGAGGAGCGGGGACATCAACCAACATGAATGCCAATGAGGTGATAGCAAACCGTGCCCTGGAGATCATGGGAAAGAAAAAAGGTGAATATGAATACTGTCATCCCAACAACCATGTTAATCTTTCCCAGTCAACCAATGATGCCTATCCTACAGCCATTAAGATTGCCCTGTATAATAATAATGTGACACTCATCAATACCCTGCAGGAACTTATTGAATCTTTTAAAAAGAAGGGGGATGAGTTCAGTGATGTTTTAAAGATGGGGCGCACACAGTTGCAGGATGCCGTGCCCATGACGCTGGGACAGAATTTCGCGGCCTGGGGAACCACCCTTGAAGAAGAAGTGCTGCGGCTGGAAGAAAATGTGAAGCTCTTCCTGGAAATAAATATGGGCGCCACAGCTATTGGAACCGGTATCAATTCTGATCCGGACTACGCGGAGAAGGTGGTTGAGCACCTGCGTGAGATAACCGGCCTGGATCTCAGGAACGCCGAGAACCTGGTGGAGGCAACACAGGACACCGGGGCCTTTGTGATGTATTCATCGGCGCTGAAGAGGCTGGCAGTGAAGCTATCCAAGATATCGAATGACCTGAGACTGCTGTCATCAGGACCGCGTACAGGCATCAACGAGATAAACCTGCCACCCATGCAACCGGGTTCATCCATTATGCCCGGTAAGGTGAATCCGGTTATTCCCGAGGTTGTCAACCAGGTAGCCTTCAAGGTAATTGGTAATGATCTTACGGTCACTATTGCTGCCGAAGCGGGGCAGCTTGAGCTTAACGTAATGGAGCCTGTCATTGTGCAGAGCATATTCGAATCGATGGAGATGCTAAAAAACGGGATGATGACCCTGAGGCACCGCTGTATAGACGGAATCACGGCCAACAGGGAGAGATGCCTGGAGATGGTGCAGAACAGCATCGGTATAGTTACTGCCCTTGTTCCCGCGCTTGGATACGAAGCATGCTCCAGCCTGGCAAAAGAGGCCCTGGAGACAAACACCGGTGTATATGAGCTCTGCATCAGGAAGAAAT
>JAZBOI010000397.1:0-12293 GCA_036351095.1 Bacteroidales bacterium
AGGTAATATGAAAAAATTTTCAAAAGAAGTTATTGTAGGTCTGTCAGCTTTAATTACCATCCTGGTATTTATCTGGCTCTTCAGCTTTCTGAAAGGTAATAATATCTTCAACCGTGACGACAGGTATTATGCCATTTACGATGATATAGGCGGGCTGGAAGAATCGGGGCTGGTGGAAATCAACGGACACAAAGCCGGTATCGTCAGAAGCATAAAATTCATTAATGATGGATCAGGTCGCCTCCTCGTTACCCTCAACATTAACAGGGGATATAAGATACCCTCGGGGACGCTTGCAAAAATTGAACCTGAAACCATACTGGCAGGAATGAAAGTGAATCTGGTAATGGGTGAAGGACCTGACTTCCTCAGCAGCGGCGACACGCTGCAGTCGTTGATCAGTACGGGAATGATGGACGAGATAAACGAAAAGCTATCACCTGTTGTCAGCAAAGCAGACCAGGTGATAGCAGATATTGACACCCTCCTGGATGCCTTTAAATTGATCATAACTGACGACCTGAGAAAGAACCTTCATAATAGTGCAGAAAATGTTGAGAGTATTAGTAAGAGAGTCGATCGTCTGCTTGCAGATTCTGATGAAAACATAAATAAGCTGATCTCCAACCTCAACAGCTTCAGTGAAATGTTAAGTCGGAACAATACCGTCATGGACAGCACAATCAATAATATTGCACTGGTAGCAGGAAAGCTGTCGGGTACAGATCTTGAAGCATCAGTGAATGATTTCAACTCTGCTGTCAAAGAAACAAGCATGATGCTGGAGAAACTTAACCGGGGAGAAGGTTCGGCCGGACTTCTTTTAAATGATGACACACTCTACACAGAACTTACCCGCAGCCTTGAGCAATTAAACCTTTTACTTGAAGATCTCAAATCAAATCCCGGGCGCTATGTGAATTTTTCCATTTTCGGCAGAAATAAATAAATCCCCATCCATTGGGCTTATTAGACCAGGCTCTAAATATTTCTGCAGTTAAATTGCTCATATTCATCTATTTAGACTAAATATTATTTTTTTAAATTTTAAATAGTTGAAAGCTAATACCATAGGATTTATTTGTAAAAGTCAAGTGAAAATAATTTTTTTTTTCAGTTTTTTTTTTGCAAATATTGCTGCTGATTTTAACCTTTACTAGGACCTTACAAATTGTTAACCGCTAATCTAAATGAATAAATCACATCATGAGGTATGGGAAGGCTGTCTCGGGATTATAAAGGACATAATCCCTTCAATTAGTTACAAGACATGGTTTGAACCCATCATACCTCTGAAGCTTAAGAATAATATACTGACCATCCAGGTGCCCAGTCCGTTCTTCTATGAATACCTGGAAGAACAGTACATTGATGTTCTTCGCAAGACACTCAGGAGAATCTTAGGCAATGATGCAAAGCTTGAATACAATGTGGTAATGGAGAATACCCAGTTTGCCAATGGCAAGCCTTACACGGTAAAGTATCCGTCGAGCAACAAAACAGAACTGAAAAACAAGCCTGTTTCCGTACCCTACGAAGTGGCACAGACATCCATAAAGAACCCCTTTATAATTCCCGGCATCAAAAAAGTACATTTTGATCCCCGGCTTAATCCTGATTATTCATTTCAGAATTTTATTGAAGGCGACTGTAACAGGCTTGCACGATCAGCAGGAATTGCAGTTGGCAACAATCCGGGTGGTACAGCCTTTAACCCCCTGATGATTTACGGTGATTCCGGGCTTGGCAAGACTCACCTGGCCCAGGCCATAGGGATACAGGTGAAGGAACAGTTTCCCGGCAAGGTGGTACTGTATGTAAATGCTAATAAGTTCCAGACCCAGTTTGTTGAATCAATAAGGAATAACAACAGGAATGACTTCCTCCATTTTTACCAGATGATAGACGTGCTTATTCTTGATGATGTCCAGGAATTTGCCGGCAAGGAAAAAACGCAGGATACATTTTTCCACATCTTCAACCACCTGCACCAGAGCGGCAAGCAGCTAATAATGACCTGTGACCGCCCCCCTGTTGAGTTGCAGGGAATGGAGCAAAGACTGCTGTCAAGGTTTAAGTGGGGATTACTGGCCGATCTGCAGAAACCCGATTACGAGACCAGGCTGGCCATAATGAAAAAGAAAGCCTATAATGACGGTATTGAGCTTGATGATGAAATCTTTGAATACCTCGCAGGCAATATTACAAACAATATAAGGGAGCTTGAAGCGGTCCTGATATCACTGTATGCCCAGTCAACCCTTAACAGGAAGGAAATAACACTGGAGCTGGCCCGGCAGATGATCGACAAGCTTGTTAAGCATACATCAAGGGAGATTACCATTGAATTTATCCAGAAGATCGTATGTGATTACTACAGGATACCCGTTGAGCTGATGCAGAGCAAGACAAGAAAAAGGGAGATAGTCCAGGCAAGGCAGGTGTCAATGTATTTCAGCAAGAGTCTTACTAAAGCCTCCCTGGCCAGCATAGGATCACAGATTGGCGGGAAAGATCACGCAACGGTACTGCATGCCTGTAAGACAGTTAATAACCTCATAGACACCGATAAGCATTTCAGGAACCAGATAACTGAAATAGAAAAGAAAATCAAGGTATGAGATGGAAATAGCACAGCTTAGGGAAGAATTTTTTAAAATATATGATAACAGGACTATTGCTCCTGTTATTTTTTTTAGTCCAGGCAGGGTTAATCTCATAGGTGAACACACTGATTACAATAATGGCTTCGTGTTACCCTGTGCACTTAATTACGGGACCTACCTCCTTGTTCGGAAAAGGAAGGATGACAGGCTGATATTCAATACATTGAACTTTGAATTCAGGGACATACAGAATGTAAACAACATCCTGAAGAACAAGGACGGTGAATGGGTTAATTACCCGCTGGGCATAATAGCTGAATTCCTTGAGAGGGGTATCATTCCAGGTGGCATGGAAATGCTTTTTTATGGCGACATACCCAATGGGGCGGGACTATCATCATCTGCCTCGATTGAAATGGTAACAGCCTTTGCCCTGAATGAGCTGACGGGGGCAGGTCTTTCCCTTCTTGAAATGGTAAAGCTCAGCCAGCATGCGGAAAACACCTTTGTTGGCATGAATTGTGGCATTATGGACCAGTTTGCCGTGGGAATGGGTAAAAGAGACAGGGCTATATTTCTCAACTGTGGAACTCTCAATTACGATACCATACCTGTTGAAACCGGCAATTACCGGCTGGTCATAAGCAATACGAACAAGCGTAGGGGTCTCACCGACTCAAAATACAATGAGAGGAGGGCTGAATGTGAAAAGGCTGTTACTTACCTCAGCGACAGAACAGGAATTGAGCATCTGAGCCAGTTAAGCATCCAGGACCTGCATCTTCTTGATGAATGTATACCGGACGAAACAGTGAGGAAGAGGGCGAGGCATGTAATAAGTGAGAACAACAGGGTTCTACAGGCTGTCAGAGTACTTCATGAGGGAGATATAAGGAGCTTTGGCCGTTTAATGAACGAGTCCCATGACTCACTCAGGGATGATTATGAAGTGACAGGCAAAGAGCTGGATGCCATTGTTTATGAGGCACGCAAGATAAGCGGCACACTGGGTAGCAGGATGACAGGTGCCGGATTCGGCGGCTGCAGCGTCAGTCTCGTTGAAGAAAGTAAGGTTGACAGCTTCCTTGACAGGCTCAGTAAAGCTTATTTATCAGCTACCGGTCTGGAGGCCGAGTTCTACCTGCCTACCATAGAGGATGGAGTGAGGCAGTTAAAAAACCATTAAAAATCCTTGACGCACCTGAATCCCACTGTTGCATTTCTATCGAATCCGGGCGACACCAGCAGCAGCATCTGTCTTTTATCAAGAGGCTGGGGACCTCCCTGCACGTACCACCAGCTTGAAGTAGGTTTATAATAGCTTCCTCCCCTCATGATCACAAAATAGTAGGTCCCGTTATCATAAACATCACCTGTAAGCTGCCACACATTGCCCACCATATCCATTACGCCATAGGGACTCTGTCCCTTTTTGAATGCATCAACTGGGGTAGGTCTCCCGAAGGCATTATTACATTTTGTGCCATGAAACTCGTCGCCCCATGGCCATAAACGATTATCGGTACCCTGTGCTGCAAGCTGCCATTCAGCCTCAGTGGGCAGCCTCTTCCCTGCCCACCGGGCATAGGCTTTTGCATCTTCCAGGCTGATATAGACCACAGGATATTTTTCCTTCCCCTGTTCATATATACCATTAGCCCAGTGCTTAAGGTAATTAACCGTATCATTGGGCATATAACCGGTCTCTGTAATGAACCGGAAAAACTGTTCGTTGGTCACCGGGTAGGTGTCGATAAGGAAGGTATCGATCTCATGTACAGTTCCGATGCTGCTCTCAGGGTAGGGAATAAACTCGTCGTTTGATTTCAGTTCATAGCTTATTTCAGCAGAAGGTATCAGTAGCATATCCCCTGGCACTTTACCCCTGTGTGCCGGTGTCTTTTCCACCCTGCTTACAAGCCAGGGAGTACCTCCCCTGAACTCTGTAATGATTTCATCCTTCAGTTCACCGTCAGAGAAAAGCTGAATTACAATTTTCCCCTCATAATCCGGAAACAAATCACTAATATCCAGATCCAATCGGTCCGGTATATCCATTTCCACCGGTTCAGCACTGTATGAAGGCCTGGCATTCCACACTTTTATTTTGCCCGGCATTTCACTCTTCACAAACAGGGAATCCTGTTTAATATCTGCACTGAGCAGTTCAGGAAAGCGCGCAATGCAATCAAGGCTTCCCTCCTGCCTGGTCCCGGCATAGCTCTCAGGGTATGGATCGGCACTTACCTTAACATAATACTTATCACCTGTCTCTGCTATTTCTGCAACCCTGTGATGCCAGAGGCTTACATAATGATATCCCTCCTCATTTCCTGTTTCGATCAGCGCTTCCTCGCAGCCTGAAGGATCCGTATTAAGAACGGTATAGATTATTTTTTCTCCGTCCTTCCACCTGTTTATATACACTTTATCTTTCCCGGAACCAATCAAAGGGGTCCAGTCCTTATCCAGGAAGGCATCACTGTTTTCCCTGAGAATCATTGTTGTCCGGGCAAGGTATTCATAATCCCTGTCAGGCTGGTGATATCTTCCGGGCCTGTACAGGTTCAGTTCTGACCCGTAGCCGTTAAAAAATGCCACAGCTATTTCCCTGTGCAGAATTGCTTCACCCACATCAAGCACCCTGAAAATTGCAAATTCAGGTTTAATGATTTTGTTCAGGTTTATTTCCGGCGAAAGAAAAATAGCATTATGGACCCTTCCCGAGACAATACCGGGCATGTCTTTGGTTACTGCCATACCTTCTGAATACATAACTACCCCGTCCCTTACGCTATCTGCAGCTTCCTGCAACTCTTTGCTTGAGCTGCCACGTGTGTCAAGCACCACCCCGTCTGCTTCAATCTCCCTGATTAGTCTTGCCATGCCAGCATAAGGATTTTCCTGCCTGGTACTCTGGTCCCATGGATTATAGGCAATAAAAAAGCGGGTGTTTGTCTGCCTTGACATCCTTGCAAAACTCCTCAACTGGGTGGTCCCTCCGGGCAGGTCATCGTACAGGTCCCACTGATTCCTCATATCAACACCCAGTCGTGGCCATGTTGGCCAGATACCATATATATCAGGGTATCCAAATATGTTGTTATATTCCTTCAGTTGCTCCCCATATTTATATTTACCTTCAAACCTGTCGTAGAATGACTGGTCCCAGGCCTGTTGCAGTATAGCAAGGTATGATTTCCTTATCCATTTCAGGTCATCCCGTTCAAAAAGGCTGTTATCAAATTCAGCCAGGTCATACAGATACCTGTCCCTGAAAATAAGTTTTAATCCTTCCTGCCAGGATCCTGTAAATACATCACCGAAGAGGTTAAAAGAAACGCTTGCTCCGGGGGGTAGCAGGGTACTGTACCTTCTTGTGACAGCCCCGTTACTGGCAGCCCTTCTTGCAAGGGTTACGAGTGATGAGTCGCCACTGATCCGTTTGATGGAAAAGCCCAGCTCCCATGCATTATCCGGCAGTATCACCCGTATAGGCTCATAAGCCGGACGGTGCAGGTAAGCCCTGGCCAGGTTCCATGGTCCTTTACCTGTAATGTAAATATTATCAGGATCTTCACCCAGTGGTAAAACATTACTTATTTCTATGGTATCAAAGCCGTCATTCTGAAAATTAATTACTCCCCGCCAGCCTGGATGACCGCCTCCGTAGGAAATGAAATTTACATTAAGTGAATTCTCGAAGTTCATTATAAAGCGGGTACCCACAAGCGAGGCATTTACGTCGTTTGAAAGATTATATTTCCCGTTCAGTTCAAAGCTGAAAACAGGAAAGCCCTGTTGCCCTGACATTTCGCTGCTATCGCTCAATATCAGTTTTTCAATTTTGAGTCCCTGACCTGTTGATAATCCAAAGTTATCGAGCAACTGGCAATATGAGAGTCCGGGGATAAACAGCAATGCCGCCAGGGTTATCAGGATTTTTTTCATCTCGGAAAACATTTTTGTCATAGGATAATACTCTACCTTTACTTAAAAATATGCGGCTGTATATAACTTTTTGGTTCCGCATCCGTAAATATATGTGATGTTCTTTATTTTTGCCCAAAATATTTGTACATTTAGTCAAAATAATGCACAAAAATAATACCCGGAATAAAAATATGAAGTACCTCAAGTACTTAATCATTATGCTTGTTGTCATTTTAATGACTTCTTGTTTTGCCTCCAGGAAGAATCCTTATGCAAGGAAGAAAAGGAATACACATATCAGTGCCACTCAGCTGGGCAGGAACAAATATTTCTTTTCAAATGAATACCAGAAGAAGCTAAGAAAAAGTTACAGAAAAAAACGATACTAGGGCTTCCTGTTTATGTCTCATCTAGTGCTTCCTGTTTATATCTCACCAGTGCTTCCTGTTTATATCTCAACAGTGCTTCCTGTTTATATCTCAACACTCATTCCGTCATAAGCCAGTTCCACCCCCACGGGCAATTCTCCGGACACATCAGCATGCAGACCCATCTGGTGGCTTATGTGTGTAATAAATCCCTTCCGTGGTGAAATTTCCCTTATCAGTTCAAGAGCTTCACCCAGGCTGAAATGGGAAATGTGTTTTTCTTTTCTTAATGCATTAATTACCATTAGCTCGACACCTGCCAGTTTCTTTTTGTTTTCTTCGGAAATATAATTCGCATCGGTTATATAGGCGAATTTATCTATCCGGAAACCATAAACCGGCAGGCGGTAATGCTGTACCTTTACGGGGATCACCCTCAGGGTGCCTGCATAAAACGGTTCGCCACCTATTGTTATCAGGTTCATCTGAGGGACGCCTGGGTATTTATATTCAGAGAACACATAGGGATATTCTCTCCTCACTGCCTTCTGAACCCTTTCGTCACAATAGATATCTATTGCTTGTTTGCTTATATAATTAAAGGCCCTTACATCGTCCATACCGCCAATATGGTCTTTATGCTCATGGGTGAGCAGAATATTGTCGAGTTTTTGCACACCTGCCCTCAACATTTGCTGCCTGAAATCCGGACCGGCATCAATAACAAGAACCTGTCCTTCAGACTCAATGAGCAGGGATGTACGCAGCCTTTTGTCCCTGCTGTCATCTGACAGGCATGTTTTACACCTGCATGCAATTACCGGAACGCCCTGTGATGTACCCGTACCAAGAAAAGTAATTTTCATTCCGACTATTTTTTAATGTTGGCTCCCCGCAAAGCTGAGCTTCTAATAATCATCGATTAATCTGATATTTTAAATATGCCAGCTAACCACGAAGAAGAACTTCGTGTAACCGGGTCTGCGAGCCCGGAGAAGCCAATGTGCTAAAGTAATTCAAAATAAGTTAAAATAATTTACTTCTGAAATTGATGCTTTTTATTAAAGGCTTATTTTTTGTAATTTCGGGCAAAACACCATATTGTGAATGCCAGATTATATCTTATCCCCGTCACGCTTGGATCAGGTGATTTCAATTATTCCATACCTTCCGGGGTATTGACTACAAGCCGTTCACTCAGGAAATTTATAGTAGAGGACATCCGTAGCGCCCGCAGGTTCCTAAGGATGATCGACCCTGTATTTCCCATTGATGATTGTGAATTCATAGTATTGAACAAGCACAGTGGCGAAAAGGACATTGATGCCATGCTGTCTTTTTTGAAACAGGGCTACGACACCGGTCTTATGAGTGAAGCAGGTATGCCTTCAATTGCCGATCCAGGTTCAGAGCTGGTGATAAGAGCCCATTCATCAGGCTTCAGGGTGATCCCCCTAACCGGCCCGTCGTCAATTTTCCTGGCTCTCATGGCATCGGGACTAAATGGCCAGAATTTTGCTTTCAATGGTTATCTTCCCATTGCCAGGACTGAAAGGGTCAAAAATATTAAAAAGCTGGAAGCCCTGGCGCGTAAGGGACAGAGCCAGATATTTATGGAAACGCCCTACCGGAACATGAAGCTCCTCAGTGATATTGGTGACAGCCTGGATGGTGAAACATACCTGTGCATTGCAGCCAATATAAGCCATGATGATGAATTTATTATGACTGCAAATATTTCAGAATGGCTCAGGAGAGGCTTTCCGGATATTGAAAAGAAACCGGCAATTTTCATTATCGGAACCAGAGGCTGATATGTTTTTTATCGGCTGGTAAGCTGAAGTTATGCCTTTCCCGCAGGGCAGGTCAGCTGTTGATATGCTTTTCCCGCAGGGCAGGTAAGCTGCTGATAGGCTATTCGCGCAATGCAGGTCAGCTGCTGATAGCTTTTTTCAACAGACCGATTGAGTGCTTAAAAGATTTTTGTATTATTAAACATCATCACGGCAATAGTCTTAATAGATTCTTTTTAATAAATTGCCGGTATTATAACCAAACACCAATTCACATGTTACCGAAAAAAGCAATAATTACGGCCTTATTCCTGGGATTATTTTTTTCTGTTAATGCCCAGCAAATTGACATGGATCTTTTCCACGGGCTTAAACCCAGAAATATTGGACCGGCAGGTATGAGCGGACGGGTAACAGCTTTTGCTGTACACCCAATCAATGTAGAGGTTTTTTATGTAGGAACCGCTTCGGGCGGATTATGGAAAACAAGCAGCGGAGGAACAGTCTTTGAACCTGTTTTTGATGACCAGGAAGTTGCCTCGATAGGGGCACTTGCAATTGATCCCAGGCGGCCCGACATTATATGGGCAGGAACTGGTGAAGGGAATCCCCGCAACAGTGTCACAGGAGGATTTGGCCTGTACAGGAGTCTTGATGCAGGCAAGACATGGGAACTTGTCGGGCTTGAAAATACCAGGCATATACACAGGATACTTATTAATCCTGACAACAGTGATATTGTCTATGTAGGTGCCATAGGCAGCCCCTGGGGACCAAACGAGGAAAGAGGTCTGTACAGGACCACTGACGGCGGTAAAACATGGGAGAAGGTATTATATACAAATGAGACATCGGGCGTTGCCGAGATGGTAATGGATCCTTACAACCCGGATAAAATTATTGTGGCAATGTGGGATCACCAGAGGTGGCCATGGTTTTTCAACTCGGGAGGCGAAGGATCGGGAATGTACATGACCCTTGATGGCGGTGAAACTTTTAAAAAGATCACTGAAGGCCTGCCTGAAAACCTGGGAAGGATGGGCCTGGCTATTGCGAGGAGCAGGCCAGATTACGTATATGCCTATGTTGAATCGGAAAACAATGCGATATACCGCTCCACTGACGGAGGGTTCAGCTGGGAAAAACGGGGAACGGAAAATATAGGCTCAAGGCCTTTTTACTATGCTGAGATATATGTTGACCCTACCAATGAAAACAGGGTATATACCATATTTTCAGGGGTCAATGTAAGTGAGGACGGTGGTCTTACCTTCCCTGAATCAATTGGTGAATCTGTGCACCTTGACCGCCATGCCTGGTGGATTAACCCTGAAAACCCCAGGCACATGATGGATGGCAATGACGGAGGTATGGCTATAACATATGATATGGGTGAAACATGGAGGCATATCACCAACCTGCCACTGGGCCAGTTCTATCATATTGCCGTTGATAACGAAAAACCATATAATATTTACGGGGGTCTGCAGGATAACGGTTCATGGAGAGGTCCTGCCTACACCTGGACCAACGGTGGTATTATCAATGAATTCTGGGATTTTCTAATAGGAGGCGATGGTTTTGATGCCCTTCCTGTTCCCGGTGACCCGAGGTATTGCTATGCACAGTCACAGGGAGGTGCACTCAGAAGAATAGACCTGGAGACGGGAAACGGCACAAGTATAAGGCCGGCGGCCGAGGGAGATGAAAGATTGCGCTTTAACTGGAATGCTGCGTTAGCCCAGGATCCTTTTGATAACAATACGATATATTTTGGAAGCCAGTTTGTTCATAAGAGTACCAAGCGTGGCGACGAATGGGAGAAAATATCGCCTGACCTTACCTCCAACGATCCCGAAAAACAAAAACAAAGAGAAAGTGGAGGGCTTACAACAGATGCCACGGGCGCTGAAAACCACTGCACACTTCTTGCCATTGAACCCAGCCCTCTGAAAGAAGGTCTGATATGGACCGGATCAGACGATGGCAAAATACATATAACCAGAGACGGAGGTGCCAGCTGGGATGAAGTGGGCAGGAATATAAAAGGAATGCCTGCCGGTGCCTGGGTACCACAGATCACAGCTTCAGAACACAATGAAGGTGAGGCCTTCGTGGTTATCAATAATTACAGGGTAGGCGACTACAGTGCTTACATGTACAGAACAAGGGATTATGGCAGGTCGTGGGAACAGGTAATAGATGACAGTGATGTTTGGGGATATGTACTGTGTTTCGTCCAGGATCCCGTTCAGCCCGATCTCCTGTTTGCAGGAACTGAATATGGCCTGTATGTAAGCTTTGACGGCGCACAGACATGGAACAGGTGGACTGTTGATTATCCTACTGTATCAACCTATGACATGGCCATACAGGAAAGGGAAAATGATCTTGTTATTGGAACCTTCGGACGTGCGGTATGGGTAATAGACGATATTGTCCCGCTCAGGGAAATGGCAGAGGATCCGGGCGATCTCTTGAAGCAGGACTTTGTTCTTTTTGATCCGCCTGAGGCCACAATGGCTGAAACGAAGAATCTCCCGGGCTATTATTTCAGGGGAGATGCCCTTTATGAAGGAGACAATAAGCCTGTTGCAGCAATGATTTCCTTCTATGCCGGCAGGGATAGTGATGGTGATGATGATAAAATAGACTTATTTGTTCTTAATGAGGATGGTGACACCCTCAGGAGAATGGATGCCGGCTACATGAAGGGATTTAACAGGATACGCTGGGACTTCACTATGGATGCACCTGAAATACCAGGTGTGATAATTGATGAGGATAGCGAAAGAGGAAGGAATTTTTACAGGTTCCGCAGGGGAGCAAGAGTATTACCGGGCAGCTATAAACTTGTTTTAAACAAAGGTGATATCATCTCTGATGCCATGATAAGGGTGGAAAATGATCCCCGTATGCCGATGCCCGATGTGGAGGCAATTAAGGCAAACCACGCCCGGGCTTTTGCACTGCAGCCCAGGATTAAGGACTATAACAAGAAGTATAAGAGCTTCACGGAAATGAGGCAGAGCCTTACGAAGATGAACGAAATGATAACAGATGACATGCCATTCGCAGACAAGCATAAGGAAGCATATGACACTGTAAACAAAGCATATAATGACATCCTGAGATCCCTTACCAACAGGAGGGAAGGCTTATCACGCGACATGTTTGGTATAAATTCCCTTTATTCAGCCACCGGGTCCCTCACGGAGGCTGAGGAAGAATCGGTAAGCAAGGCAGTGGAAGCAATGGATAAGGCAGAAGAGATGATTGATAAGTTTATCAATGAGCAGTGGCCGGAATATGTTCAATTCTTCAAAGAGAACAATATTACACTTGACAAAATTTTAAAGTAAATTTCCCCGGAGCTGTCTTGTAAAAAGATTTTATGAGGCGGCTCCAACTTTTATTTTTCGGGTCCGGGAATAAGTTTATCGATTGTTACCTCAAAAGCAACGGGCGTAAAGGGTTTTATACCCATCTGGAAATTTCCTTCTTCACCATAAGCTAGTTTACTGGGAATAACCAGCAGGGCCTCCCCTCCGTCTTTCATATAGCCGAGACCTTCCTCCATCCCTTCAATTACA
>JAZBOI010000398.1:0-3045 GCA_036351095.1 Bacteroidales bacterium
CACCTTTCCTGTCGAGGATAAAAACCAGCTTGTTTCCTGCATCAGCCAGGGCTATATACTTACTGTTTGTTGCTAAACATGTTATAATAGCCTCATCATCGTATGGTCCCCATTCATCAATCAGCTTTCCCGATGTATCATACAGGAGTAGCGTCTCCATGGTGGCAGCATAAATAGTATCACCAGAGGCAGCAAGGGCTGTAAGAGCTGCGGGGGTGTTTGTATTCCACAGCTGTTCGTAAGTGCTGTCATACATTGCGAGGAAAGAATCGCCTCCACAGATTATATTATCACTACCTGCCAGGCCTACTGCCTGCAGCCTGCCATCTGTAATTTGCAGTTCATTTGCTATCTGCCATTTTGAGACCGGCTTTTCAGATTCAATTAGCGGTTCCTTTGCAGCATTCCGGTCTGATCTGCCGGTAGCCACATCAAAAACTATATAAGCTATACATATTACTATAATGAAAATTGATATTGTGCCGGCTATTTTTTTATTCATATTGGTATTTAATATCATTTACAGCTTGTGTTCATTCCATCCCTCCCGGTGCTCTTATATCAAGACATATCATAGTGTAGGAATCCCTCATTATAAGGTAGCCGTCAGCATAGGCAAAGGGTCCCCACGAGTCTATTCCCTCTTCAAGTATAATGTGGTGGTCCAGCATATTCACACTGTTTGTCCGGAAATCAAAAAGGAAGAGCTCAGCCTCATCGTTTGCCAGCAGCATTTTATCATTTATCACTATAAACGGACCCAGACCGAACCTGTTTTCCTTCCCGCTGGCCCATACAGGGTTTGTAAGATCCGATACATGGTAACATGCCAGCTGCATACGCATTTCACCGGCATCCTTTGGATGGATGGTCCACAGGTATTCACCGTACACAATGGGTGTCTGCTGTTCACTGGCCATTCCTTCCCTTGGTGAGTGGGCTTCTATTACCCTTGCCGTAAATCCTGATCCCTCCCTGTACACTTTAAGCTTTCCTCCTCCTGCTCCATAGCCTGCGGTGAAAGCAATCTCACCGTTTCCAATGTAAACAGGACTGGGTGCAATAACTGCAGGGTTCCATTCGGATGTCTTCCAGAGGATCTCGCCCCTGTTTTCCCCTTCGGCAGCAACACCGCAAATTCCACCAACAGCCATATACACATATGTTTTTACGCCATGAATGGTCATGGGTATTATTGATGAATGCGACATCTTCCATCTGTCAGGGTTGGGTGTTTCCCACACCACCTCGCCGGTCCGGCAATCCACACCCATGAGCAGTGATTCACCGCCCACAGCAAGTACAGCTATATCGCCGTCAATAAGAGGGCACTGGGCCGTGTACCACTGGGGTATCTCGGCGCCGTAATCAGCCACCAGGTCCAAGGTCCAGTAGAGGTCCCCGCTTTCCGGGTTAAGGCACATTACATGGCATCTTGGGCCCATGCTCACAACATAATCGCCGCTTACGGTAGGTATGCTTCTTGACATGCCATGATTACGCTTAATGGGCACATTATACCATCTTCTCCACAGTTCTTCCCCTGTCTCCAGGGAGAAGCACCTCAGCGCATCGGCTCTTATCTTTTCATTATAATCCAGTACATAAACCCGGCCGTCGTATATGGAAGCGGCCGCGTGTCCTTCGCCCATCTCCACCTGCCATATCACGGGTGGACCGTTTTCAGGGAAGGAAGCGGGCAGATCAACACCATCACTGGCTATATTGTCATATCCTGGTCCCCTGAAGTGAGGCCAGTTGCTGCTTTCAACAGTTCCCGTTTCCGCGAACACTTCGAAAAACTCACCTATGATCACCGGGTCGCCTTCCTCTATCAGCTCAGGCCTGTTATCCTGGCCCGGCACCCTTTCTTCAAGTGGCCTTCCAGGGCCACCTCTGAGAAACCAGATAAAGGCTGTGAGAAAAAGACCTGTGACTATTACAGATGGTAATATCTTGTTATTTTTTTTCAAACCCTTCCGTCCTTCTTTTTTATCCCGCAGCAAATATCCCGTAAAATATTAGGTTTTCCTATTCCTTTATGGAGTAAACCATGAGTATCTCCCCGTGACGGATATATAACTTTCCGTCTTTGATCACCGGGTGGGCCCAGTGGGGACCGGTACCTTTGGTGATCTGAAATTCACTTACTATTTCAAGCTTTTCCGGGTTCGCTTTTGCAAGACCTACATGCCCCGTACGTTCTTCGTACAGGTATAGCATACCATCGGCCGCGATTATCGGACCCTTGCAATGCCACCTCTCAATCCACATTGTTTCACCTGTGTTCCAGTCAATACATACCCAGTCGCCCATGGCATTACTCATGTGATTGGAGCTGTATATGTAGTCACCTATCAGAACCATTCCACCATGGTGGGGCTCAAGGTCACTATTGGTCCAAACCTGTTCAACATCCTCGCCATCATCTGATAACTTAAGCTTAACGGCAATATAGTCATAACCGTTGGCTACCAGTAAATACCCATCCCTGTATATCGGGGTTACAGCATGGTTCTTGCTGCGCCTACCGCTAATATTATTGATCTCTTCATAATTCACTTTCCATAACATATCCCCGTTAGCTGTATTTATTCCGATGATATGGTTAGACATTACCGTTACAAATATTTTCTTTCCCCCGTGTTCAATGAGCAGCGGATTAATATACTGCGGACCTTCGTTCAACGCTTCGGCTTCCCATTCAACTGAACCGTCCTCTGCATTGAAAGCTACGACCGAGGCTTTGTTCCCACCGGGTGAGGCCATGATTTTTCCGTCAGCATAAACAGGTGATTCAGAAATACCAAACATCAGGGGGCTGGAATTATACATATCATAGTGATTCCTTGACCATTTTATTTTTCCATAAGTATCGACACATACAATATCACCGCTGCCACTTATCAGGTAGATATTTCCATCAACATAAGTTGGAATACATCTTGTCCCATCGTGGTTCCTTGTCCATGCCTTACCGTATATTACTGACCATTTTTTCGCACCTTCAAGCGTAAAAGCCGTAAGGACATCATCATCACCCAC
>JAZBOI010000399.1:0-2279 GCA_036351095.1 Bacteroidales bacterium
CATATACTGTTCAATATGTTATGGCTTTACTGGTTCGGCCGTATATTCAGTGATTACCTGGACCAGAAAAAACTGGTATCCGTATATATTCTAGGGGGATTGTCAGGTGCTCTTTTTTATATACTATCCTTTAATATTTTCCCTGCTTTCTCAGAAACGATACATGTTTCAATCGCCCTTGGAGCATCAGCATCCGTAATGGCCATTGTCATAGCCACGGCTGTCTATAT
The DNA here is from genome assembly GCA_036351095.1 of Bacteroidales bacterium. Taxonomy (GTDB): domain Bacteria; phylum Bacteroidota; class Bacteroidia; order Bacteroidales; family VadinHA17; genus UBA9300. The sequence continues at coordinate 231 of JAZBOI010000399.1, forward strand.
CCCTGACTATTCAGTACATTTATTCCTCCTGGGCAGGATTAAGATAAAATATATTGCGCTTGGTATCTTCCTGCTTACGACTGTTTTTGATTTTTCAGTAAATACCGGAGGGAAAATAGCCCATATAGGAGGGGCTGCATTTGGCTATATTTACGCCCTTCGCTATAAACAGGGGAAAGACATGGGTAAGTGGCTCAGTAACTTAATTGATTCAGTCGCCACCTGGTTCAAACCACGCCAGAAAATGAAAGTTAGCTACAAAAAACCCGTGACTGACCTGGAATACAATGAAATGAAAGCGGACCACCAGGAAAAGATTGACAGGATACTGGAAAAAATCTCAAAGGGTGGTTATGACAGTCTTACAAAAGAAGAAAAAGAAATTCTTTTCAGGGAAGGCCAGAAATAAGTTACTTTTGTACTACTGAATACATGTAGACCTTGGAGAGATTACTCAGAAAAATATTATTCATCCTTAACCTCATCTCGGCCCTGGCCCTGCTGCTGGCTTATGTCTCCGTTGTAATAAACCCGGCAAAGTTTGCCCTGCCGGCATTCTTTGGATTAGCATATCCCTACCTGCTGCTTATTAATATTTTATTTGCTGTTTTCTGGGCATTGAATCTTAAAAAGGAAGTGTTCATTTCAATAATAGCAATTGCACTGGGATTTAATCATTTCAATAATTTTATCAGGTTCAGGAACAGTGAACCCGGGACTTTTGATTTTAAGGTAACGAGCTATAACATCAGGCTTTTCAATCATTATGACAGCGATAAGAACAGTGAACAGGAAATCCTGGAATACCTTGGAGGCAGTAAGCCCGGCATACTGTGCCTGCAGGAATTTTATTTAAACGGTCCCGTTTCGGGAATATCAAAGCGTTTTGCCAGCCCCGTAAATGAAAATTACAGTGTACATTCAAAATTTGTGCATATTAAGGAGAACCGTCATTACGGTATAGCAACCTTTACATCCTATCCCATAATCGAGCGTGGGGATATTTTACATTCCAACTCGGCGAGCCTTTCAATTTATACCGATATAGTGATAGCTTCCGATACCTTCAGGATCTACAATAACCACCTCCAGTCATTCAAGCTCAGGGGCATGGAACGCTCACTGCTTGAGGAAATCTATTCCAGTGACCAGGATGCTCCCATGAAAGAGCTGAGAGACCTGTCCTTTTCACTCAAGCAGGGATTTGCCCGCAGGGCAGAGCAGGCTAAAATTGTAAAGGAGCATATTAATTCATCACCTTACCCTGTGATTGTTTGCGGCGATTTCAATGACACACCCATCTCCTACAGTTACAGGAAGATCAGAAAAGGATTGAAAGATGCATTCGTTGTATCGGGCAGCGGGGCAGGATTCACCTACAAGGGCAAATACCCACCGAACAGGATAGATTATATCCTTTATGACGAAAGGCTCACGTCAAACGGTTTTGTCAAGGACAGGGTGAAGTTTTCCGATCATTATCCCATCACCGCATATTTCCTGCTGAATAATCAGAAGGGCAATTAAAAAGGTAATTTCCTAAGATCTACATTCCCCCCAGACAGTATAATTCCAACCTTCTTATCCCTGAAGATTTCCCTGTTTTCTTCGATCACAGCCAGGCTTACGGCAGATGATGGTTCAATAACTATCTTCATTCTTTCCCAGATGATCTTCATGCATTTTATTATACTTTCCTCCCTTACGGTAAAGATATCATCAAGGTTCCTGCTCAGTATTGCAAATGTTCTCTTACTCAGTGTCGTGAGCAATCCATCGGCTATTGTATCGGGCTTATGATCGGGTATATATTTACCTGATTTCAATGACCTGTAAGCATCATCCGCTCCCAGGGGCTCCGCCCCGTAGACCTTAATGCGTGGATCAAGGCCTTTAACAGCTATGGATGTTCCGCTCATCAGGCCCCCGCCGCCAACAGGACCCATAACTATATCCAGGCCGGGATAATCCCTTACCAGTTCAAGTCCCGCCGTTCCCTGCCCGCTGATAACATTAAAATTATCGTAAGCATGTATAAAAACAGCCCCG
>JAZBOI010000400.1:0-2670 GCA_036351095.1 Bacteroidales bacterium
TGTTTAAATTAAATATTTCTACATTTGCAAACCGATTTTCAAGGGTAGAAGTCCTTAATTATTAGCGTTCTTTAAAATTGCCGATGTAGCTCAGCTGGTCAGAGCAGCTGATTTGTAATCAGCAGGCCGGGGGTTCGAATCCCTTCATCGGCTCGTTTGGAATGATGTAAGTGTATGTCTTACCAGGACATCATTGTTTTTTATAGGGGAGATACCAAAGTGGCCAACTGGGGCAGACTGTAAATCTGCTGTCGAATGACTTCGTAGGTTCGAATCCTGCTCTCCCCACTGAACAAAGATTAGAGGGCTGGCACTTTTGCAGATGGTTATTGGATATATGGCCTCTGTTTTGGAAATAAGCGGGAGTAGCTCAGTTGGTAGAGCATCAGCCTTCCAAGCTGAGGGTCGCGGATTCGAGCTCCGTCTCCCGCTCTATATCTTCGCCGATGTAGCTCAGGGGTAGAGCGTTTCCTTGGTAAGGAAGAGGTCATGGGTTCAATTCCCATCATCGGCTCAAAAAATGAATATTAATTAACGAATAAATTTTTAATACTAATACGTTGGAGTTATGGCTAAAGAAAAATTTGACAGGTCGAAACCGCACGTAAATATCGGAACCATCGGTCACGTTGACCATGGAAAGACAACTTTGACTGCTGCTATTACGATGGTGCTGGCAAAAAAAGGTCTCTCAGAGATAAGAGACTTTGATTCAATTGATAATGCCCCCGAGGAAAAGGAAAGGGGTATTACGATTAATACAGCGCACGTTGAATACCAGACAGAGAATCGTCACTATGCACACGTCGATTGCCCGGGTCACGCTGACTATGTTAAGAACATGGTAACAGGTGCTGCCCAGATGGACGGTGCAATACTTGTTGTTGCAGCAACCGATGGACCCATGCCCCAGACACGTGAGCATATCCTGCTTGCGCGCCAGGTGAACGTGCCAAAGATCGTTGTATACCTCAATAAGGTTGATATGGTGGATGACCCTGAGCTTCTTGAACTCGTGGAAATGGAAGTGCGTGAACTTCTTGATTTTTACGAATTTGACGGAGATAACGTGCCTGTGATCCTCGGATCTGCACTGGGTGCACTGAATGGTGACGCCAAGGAGGAAGAAATTATAATGGAACTCATGCAGGCAGTTGATGAGTATATTCCTATACCTCCCCGTGATAATGAAAAACCATTCCTTCTGCCCGTTGAGGATATTTTCTCAATAACAGGTCGCGGAACAGTGGCCACCGGAAGAATTGAAACAGGCGTGGTAAATACAGGTGATGAACTTGAAATGATAGGCCTTGGTGCCCAGAAGAGGAAGACTGTATGTACCGGTGTTGAGATGTTCCGTAAGATACTCGACCGTGGTGAAGCTGGGGATAACGTGGGACTGTTGCTGCGTGGCGTTGACAAGAAGGAGATCAAGAGAGGTATGGTTCTGGCCAAGCCGGGATCAATAACACCCCATACAAAGTTTAAGGCTGAAGTATATGTGCTGAAGAAAGAAGAAGGCGGACGCCATACTCCTTTCCACAATAAGTACCGTCCACAGTTCTACCTCAGGACACTTGACGTTACAGGTGAAGTTATGCTTCCCGAAGGAACCGAAATGGTTATGCCCGGTGATAATGTGACTATTGAGGTACAGCTCATTACACCTGTTGCTATCAACAAGGGACTGCGTTTCGCTATCCGTGAAGGTGGCAGGACAGTAGGTGCAGGCCAGGTTATTGATATTGTTGAGTAAGATAGTTTTTAAAGCTTTATATGCAGGGGGTGATAGGCTCCCTGCTTCAAGGTTTACGGGTGTAGCTCAGTTGGTAGAGCACTGGTCTCCAAAACCAGGTGTCGGGAGTTCGAGCCTCTCCTCCCGTGCAAACTGATTATGAAATGAAAAAAATACGGAGATACATAAAGGAGTCATTTACTGAACTGATACACAAGGTAACATGGCCAACATGGAATGATCTGCAAAGCAGTACCACCGTGGTAATGATTGCATCACTTATCATTGCCCTGGTTGTGTGGTTTATGGACTATGCCTTCGACAATGTTATGTCATTAGTATACAGGTTATTATATTAAAAGCACGACGTTTCAATGAGTGAGAATGTAAAGAAGTGGTATGTAATACGTGCGATAGGGGGTAAGGAAAAGAAGGTGAAGGAATATATTGAAAGCGAGATTAATCGCCTTGATCTACAGGATTACATTTCTCAGGTCCTCATACCGCAGGAAAAAGTATACCAGATAAGGGCCGGTAAAAAGATCAGCAAGGAAAGGAATTTTTTCCCGGGCTATGTTCTTATTGAAGCTGCCCTGGTAGGGGAAATACCTCACATACTGAAAAACGTACCCAATGTAATTGGTTTCCTGGGGTCAAAGGAAGGTGAACCGGTGCCCCTGAGAAAATCTGAGATAAACAGGATACTGGGTAAAGTTGATGAACTGGCTGCCAGTGACGAGGAAATAAATGTTCCTTTCTATGTGGGCGAGTCGGTTAAAGTGGTTGACGGCCCCTTTAACAGCTTTACCGGAATTATAGAAGAGGTGAATGATGAGAAAAAGAAACTCAAGGTGATGGTTAAGATTTTCGGAAGGAAAACACCCCTCGAACTGAGTTTCATGCAGGTTGAAAAAGAAAGTTAGAGATTATATAAA
>JAZBOI010000401.1:0-3040 GCA_036351095.1 Bacteroidales bacterium
AATTGGGTGTTTTCATCAACATAAACACACATCAGCCTGTAAGCCAGCGTCTCAGGTATATTGTTATCCGTGGTAAAAATATTATTCATATTAATATCCATGCCATTCGAGAGCTGTATACTGAACCATTCATATTCCAGTCCCTCTGAAGGATTGATCGTGCCGTACTGCCTGTCAATCCATCCGTCTCCCGATACATTTTCCGTTAAACCATCGAAAGAAATGCTTCCTGAGACATCGTTCCCTGTCAGGGAATAATAGTAAGTATATGCCTCCGGACCCTGGTCAAGAAGGCCACTGTCTGCCAGTATCATAGGCGGCTTGGTAGCATCATAGTCAAGCTGCAGGGAAGCATTATCTCCTTCTGCTGACAGGGTATAGCTGAAGGGCAGGGCATTTCCATCTTCACCGGTTCGCATATGCCAGTATTCGGTAGCTCCATACAACAGTTCAGCCTCGATATTCAGACTATCAGTTGCAAGCACATTATATACAAGAGCTTTGGTATCCGAAAAAAAGTTCCCCGACCCATCGTCACTTATATTAAATATCCTGAAGCCATCAAAAATACTGACGGGCGAATAGAAATAGCTCAGCATGTAACTGTAAGTACGTCCGCTAGTCTCACCTTTAAGGTGACCGGTGGTGTACCACCACTCTACAGGCTCACCGGGATGCCGGCCCTCATCAGCGGGGAAGCTGATGAAGCTCCCTGCTGGTGTATACGGATATATCTTCCAGTCCTGTGAATAAGCGGAAACACAAATAAGAATACAAATAATAAGTACCGTCGTCCTCCTTGCTCTCATTGGCAATCAATATGCATGCCCTATAAATATACCAATTTCTATTTTAACTGGCAGGAAGCAGGGATAAAAAGTACGGAAGTTGTGTGTGGCGGTCAACAAACGATCTCTTTTATCGTGTTAATCTGATTAATTTTTCCCATTTGCCCGGGGGTCCGGTTCTGTTATTTTTGCAAGTTCCGCCCGACTTAAGTATTTTTATTAAAAATTGTTAATAATGAAATATATAAAGCTGGGCAAAAGAGGCCCTTTAGTCTCAACAGTTGGTTTCGGATCATGGGGTATCAGCGGACGTGACTGGGGAAAAACTGATGATGACATATCCCGCTTAGCCATTCATAAAGCTATTGATGAAGGGGTTAACTTTATTGATACAGCTGATGTTTACGGCTTTGGACACTCCGAGGAGCTGATAAGTAAGGTACTGGCCGAAAGAAGCGACAGGAAAAATATTATCATTGCCACCAAGGCGGGAAATAATTTCTATCCCTATTTAAAGAAGGATATGAAGCTCAGCCCGCTGAATCATGATTATTCGGTTCAACACCTGGTTTATGCAGCCGAACAGAGTTTAAAACGTCTTAATGTGGATGCACTGGACATACTCCAGCTTCACAGCCCGGATACTGACATCCTCGAAAAGGACGAACCCTGGCTGGCACTTGAAAAACTGAAAAAAGACGGTAAAATAATACAGGCAGGATGGAGTGTACAATCATTCAGGGAATCAGAGCAGTCCTATATCCTGGAAAGGCATCATGAATTGCTGGATGTAATACAGGTAAGGTTCAATTTGCTGGAAAGGGAGGCTGAAGAGATATTGCTGCCTCTTGCAGAGAAACACGGCACAGGAGTTATTGTACGTATACCCCTGCTTTTCGGCCTTCTGACGGGTAAATTCAACAGCGACAGCACATTCAGTGAAAATGATCACCGCAGGATGAACCTTTCACCTGAAAAGTTAAAGTCTTACCTTGATGCTTATGAAAAATTCAAAGAGGTCTATGAGCAGTATGGTGATTACAGTGACGCCCAGCTGAGCCTCCGTTTCTGCATATCGCACCCGGCATGTCATGTTGTAATTCCTTCCGGGAAAACACCTGACCAGGTCAGGGAGAATGTGGTGGCTTCTGATATCGACTTTATAAGCCGGGATGTATTTGATATATAAGCCTTAAGGAGTAAATATACCCGGCCCGCAGAGGTGCCGTTTCCCCGCTGTCACTTTGATAACTGCCTAATTTTTTGTATATTTGCAAATCAGAAACTTAAAAAATTTTATCGTTTTGATATTAAGAGGACAAAATCCGGCTCATATAAAAGATAAAATATTTCAATCCCGCAATAATCCCTGAGACAAGCTGTAGCAATAAACTGCATAAAAGATGTAGTGCTCAATTAACAGACTTTATAACAACATGTTATATTGTTTAGTTTTTACTAAAAAATATTTTTAATTTAATCGAACAAAACAAATATTTCAGAAATCATGTTAGAAACTAAGATTTATAACCCGGAAACACATATTAGTCCGGAAGAAAAAGCAGAAACGATCAGTTTCCTTTTTGACCATCTTGAACAGTACGGAGACAAGAAAGAAGATATAACGAAAGCGATTAATTTTTCGCTGAAAGAAGATGATACGGCCCCTGAACTAATACCTATCGGAGGCTTTGTCCTCAACGGGTACATGGACAATAAGATAGTAGGATCAGTTGTCGTTAACAAAACAGGCATGAGCGGGTATATACCTGAGAATATACTTGTATATATTGCCACTCATCGTGATTATCGCGGTAAGGGAATTGGCCGCCAGCTTATGGAAAAAGCTTTTGAAACGGCCGAAGGCAATGTTGCGCTGCATGTTGAACCTGACAATCCGGCACGTTTCCTTTATGAAAAAGTTGGTATGACCAGCAAGTATATCGAAATGCGCTATATCAGGAAATGACAGAAGCCGCTCATTTAATAAGCTTCCGCAGGGAGCTGCATGCACATCCTGAAACTGCCGGACAGGAAAGGTCAACTGCCGTGAGGCTGAAACGATTCATTGCTCCTTATAAACCTGATCAAATAATTGAAAAAATCGGAGGACATGGTATAGCTTTTATCTTCAAAGGCGAGCAGGAGGGCAAAAAAATAATGTTCAGGGCCGACCTGGATGCCCTTCCGATAAAAGAGATCAGCGAGCTTGAATACCGGTCTGTCTACAGCGACAGGGCACATCTGTGTGG
>JAZBOI010000402.1:0-2306 GCA_036351095.1 Bacteroidales bacterium
TTCCGAATCAAAAAAACAGCTGTTCATCCCCAGGGGATTTGCACATGGCTTTTCAGTACTGAGCCCTGAAGCAATAATACTCTATAAATGCGATAACTATTACAGTCCTGAACACGAAAGGGGAATAGATCTGAATGACCCTGCCCTGGGTATTGACTGGGGTGTCCGGGCGGGACAGGCGCTTATCAGTGAAAAAGACAGGAATAACCCCCCTTTCGACGAAGCGGAATGTAACTTTGAATATATGCTATGAACAGAATTCTTGTCACAGGTGCCAGGGGACAACTGGGAATGGAGATAAGGGCTCAGAAGGAAAAACTTAAAGGGTCTGAATTCATTTTCATGGATATCGAAGAGCTGGATCTGACAGACAGGGATGAAGTAAAAAAGACAATAGGCCGGATAAATCCTTCATTACTTATAAACTGTGCAGCTTACACCGCTGTCGACATGGCCGAGGAAGATAAGGAAAATGCTTTCGCTGTCAACGCGGGCGCAGTAAGGAATATAATTGAGGCCACCACAGTGGTGCCGTCTATGAGATTTGTCCATATATCCACAGACTTTGTGTTTGACGGAATAAGCGCTGAGCCGTATGAAGAAGATGCAGACCCAAATCCACAAAGTGTATATGGTAAAAGCAAATGGGAAGGTGAAAAATATGCACTCTCATATCCCCATTCGATGATAATCCGCACATCATGGCTCTATTCGGAATATGGTGGAAATTTTGTAAAAACAATTTTAAGGCTGGCAGGTGAAAGGGATGAGATCAGCGTTGTGAATGACCAGAGGGGGTCACCTACATGGGCGGCCGATCTTGCATCAGCAATATTATCTGTATGCAGGCAAACACTATCAGGGGAGAAGTTATTTCAGGCGGGAATTTATCATTACAGCAATGTAGGTTCATGCAGCTGGTATGAGTATGCCTCTGAAATAAAAAAAATTACGGGCTTTGAAATGCGTATTAACCCGGTCAGTACGGCAGAATTTCCGCTGCCTGCAAAAAGACCGGCATATTCAGTACTCGCTCTTGATAAAATCAAAAAAACTTATAATATTGAAATACCTTCATGGCAGGAAAGCCTGGGATTATTTTTAAAAAGAAATATATAATAAAGATGAAAGATAATTATTCCGAAACAATCCATCAAAGGGCCAGGAAATGGACATCCGGGGAATATGACGAGGAGACCCGCAGGGAGGTTCTCACGATGATGGAAAATGATGAAAAAAAACTGGTCGATTCATTTTATAAAGACCTCGAGTTTGGAACGGGCGGACTGAGGGGTATAATGGGTGCCGGCACAAACCGGATGAACAGGTATACGGTGGGCATGGCAACCCAGGGTATGGCAAATTACCTGAAGAAAAATTTTCCGGGCAAAAAGATAAAAGTGGCCATAGCCTATGACTGCAGGAATAACAGCAGGCACTTTTCGGAAATTACAGCAGGCATATTCTCGGCAAATGGTTTTAAGGTCTACCTTTTCGAAGCACTCAGGCCCACACCTGAACTGTCATTTGCAATAAGACACCTGGAATGTCATAGCGGTGTAATTATCACAGCCTCCCACAATCCGCCTGAATATAATGGTTATAAAGCTTACTGGGCCGACGGGGGACAGGTTACAGCACCTCATGATAAAAATATTATAGAGGAAGTCCGCAATATCAAATCGGTAGCTGAAATTAAATTTGACGGTCCGGCTGATAATATACATAGTATCGGGAAAGAAATAGATGAACTGTTTATCGACACGATAAGGAAGATCAGCCTTAACCCAGGATGCATCAGTGAGAAGCATGATCTCGGAATAGTCTATACTCCCATACATGGCACCGGGGTGGAAATAATACCTGCTACCATGAGGAAGTTTGGTTTCACCAATATTATAAATGTGCCCGAACAGGATATCGTGGACGGTAACTTCCCGACGGTTGTATCACCCAATCCCGAAGAACCGGAAGCATTTGCCATGGCACTTGAAAAAGCCAGGGAGCATGGAGCCCATATTGCCATGGCTACAGACCCTGATGGCGACAGGCTGGGTGTTGCCGTTAAAGACAGGTCAGGCAAATTCATCCTGCTGAACGGTAACCAGACAGGTGCACTGCTAACCTGGTATATCATCAGGCAGATGAAGGAGAAAAAATTACTTGCGGGAAATGAATATATTATAAAAACTGTGGTAACATCTGATTTACTGGATAAGATAGCTGAAAAAGACAATGTCAGGTGCTACAATGTTCTCACAGGCTTCAAATATTTCGCCAGCCTGATGGCAAAGCTGGGTGATAAA
>JAZBOI010000403.1:0-3133 GCA_036351095.1 Bacteroidales bacterium
TCAGGCCAGTATTTGTTTGTTAATTCTTCCTTTATGCCTGCTTCGTTCTTTGAAAAATGCCTGGCAAATAACTTCCAGCCTGTGTCGAGCATCTCATCCGGGTGCAGGTTTACATCAACGGCCAGCAACTGTTCGGTATATTCCCTGGCAAAACGCAGTGTCCTTTCATCATAGTCAGTAAGGTCAAAGCCGTTTTCCTGCTTGGTAAGTGCATTGGCAGCATCGGCATACAGTCTTATAGCTGTATTCATAACCTGTGGATGGTCTTCACGTGTTTGTTTACCTATTACGAGCTGCTTGAGCCTCGACAGCGACCTGAACGGGTCCACTATCACTTTACCTGCTTCAGTATCACGCCTGAGGAATAGCTGTCCTTCTGTGATATAACCTGTATTATCGGGTATTGCGTGTGTAATATCTCCTCCTGAAAGGGTGGTAACCGCAATTATTGTTATTGAACCACCATCGGGGAACTGCACGGCTTTTTCATATATTTTGGCCAGGTCACTGTAGAGTGAGCCGGGCATGCTGTCCTTGGAAGGTATCTGGTCCATCCTGTTCGAGACTATTGAAAGGGCATCTGCATACAGTGTCATATCGGTAAGCAAGACCAGTACTTTTTCATTCTTCTTCACGGCGTAATGTTCAGCCGCAGCCAGTGCCATATCCGGAACCATAAGCCTTTCAACAGGGGGATCCTCCGTGGTATTTACCAGGGCAATTATCTTTTCCAGTGAACCGGCATTCTCAAAGGTGTTTTTATAGAACAGATAATCATCATTGGAAAGGCCCATGCCTCCCAGGATAATCTTGTCAGCGTCCGTTCTCAGTGCCACCATGGCCATTATCTGGTTGAAGGGCTGATCAGGATCGGCAAAGAAAGGTATTTTCTGGCCGGTCACAAGTGTATTGTTAAGGTCTATACCGGCTATTCCTGTTGCAATAAGCTGGGATGGTTGTTCCCTCCTTACCGGGTTGACAGATGGCCCGCCTATCTCTATCTCTTCACCGGTAAGCTCAGGGCCGCCGTCAATAGGGTCTCCATAGGCATTGAGGAAGCGTCCTTCAATATCAGGACCTATCTTCAGTGAAGGTGGTCTGCCGGTGAAAATAACCTCTGCATTGGTGGCAATACCTTCAGTGCCGCCAAAAACCTGCAGGGTAACCTCATCACCCATTATCTTTACCACCTGTGCCAGCCTGCCATCGACAATAGCCAGTTCCTCATACCCTGCATTCTCTGCCTTAAGTGAACAGGTTGCCTTGGTAATCTGGTCAATCCTGGTATATATCCTTTTAAATGCTTTCTTGTCCATTATGCTGCTTTTCTTTCTTTTAAAATAGATTCCAGTTGTTTCTCATAATCCTCGAACTGCCCTGATCTGAAAGTGGAATAGTTCATCTGTTTCAGCAGGTTGATAAGCTGCCTGAAATATGCTGCCACCTCTTCAAACCTGTTAAAACTGAAATCCGTTTCCACTAAGCCCAGTACTTTCTTCAGCATGTATTCCTGTCTTTCTATAGGGGTCATCCTGTCTGTTTCATCAAAGGCATCCTGCTGCAGGATAATGAAATCAATTATTTCTGATTTCCAGAATAGTATATGGTGATCGATAGGCACACCATCATCACCCAGTATATTGATCTGTTCTTTTACCTCCCTTCCCTTACGTATGATATCCCTTGCCCTGTTCACCATTGTAATCCAGTCTTCCGATATATTCTCTTTCATGGAGGACTGTACTTCGTCATATTCCAGGTACTTGGAGTAGCTGTCAACAGGGTCAATGGCAGGATAACGCTTGCTGTCGGCCCGCTCCTGTGAGAGAGCATAAAAGCATCTTGCCGCTTTTTTTGTTGCCTCGGTAACCGGTTCCTTGAGGTTACCTCCCGCCGGCGATACAGTCCCTATAAAAGTTATTGACCCATAGGTGCCGTTATTGAGTTCCACCAGGCCTGCCCTGGAATAGAAGTTTGAAATTATTGCAGGCAGGTCCATCGGGAAAGCATCCGGACCCGGCAGCTCCTCCATGCGGTTCGACATTTCCCTCAGTGCCTGTGCCCATCTAGAGGTGGAGTCGGCAAGCATAAGAACCTTAAGCCCCATGTTCCGGTAGTATTCTGCAATGGTCATGGCAGTGTAAACAGATGCCTCACGTGCTGCTACAGGCATGTTGGATGTATTGGCTATGATCGTTGTCCGCTCACTGAGTTTTGCTCCTGTTCTTATGTCCTCCAGCTCGGGAAATTCTTTGAATATTTCCACAACCTCATTGGCTCGCTCTCCACATGCAGCTATTATTACTATATCTGCTTCAGCCTGCTTTGAGATGGCATGCTGCAGAACCGTTTTGCCGCAACCGAAAGGCCCGGGTATAAATCCAGTACCCCCTTCGGCTATGGGGTTGAGGGTATCGATAGCACGCACACCTGTCTCCAGTATTTTTGAAGGCCTGGGCTTATGGTGAAAACATTTAAGGGGTCTTTTTACCGGCCACTTCTGGACCATGGTAACAGGTAGTTCCCTGCCCTGACTGTCCTTGAGCACGGCTATCTCATCATTAATTTTATATATCCCGCTGCCCGCTATGGATTTAAGCGTCCATGTTCCTTCAAGGGTGAAAGGAGCCATTATCTTGTGCATTACCCTGTTCTCCTTTACTTCACCCAGCCAGCTGCCGGCTTCCACCTTGTCCCCGGCAGAAACAAGTGGTGTGAACTCCCATTCACTGTTGCTGTCAAGGGCATCTGTATATTCGCCTCTTTCAAGGAATATCCCTTCTATTTTATCCAGGTCATTCTGTAAACCGTCATAATTACGACTAAGGATGCCCGGTCCGAGGCTGACCTCGAGCATACTGCCCGAGAAATTCACCTTTGCACCAACCTTGAGACCCCTGGTACTTTCAAACACCTGGACATATACCAGACCCTTGCCGATCTTTATCACCTCTGCCATTAAACCTGTATCTCCATGCATAATCATGCATATCTCGTTTTGTATCACGGGGGCATCAACCTCCACTATCACGAGATTTGCAATTATGCCTTTTACTATTCCTTCCGTATTCATCGGTTTTATATTATTGTACTACAAAATCATTTTTATTAAGCTGTGATCATGACTCAGCCA
>JAZBOI010000404.1:0-16950 GCA_036351095.1 Bacteroidales bacterium
CCCTGCCAGTGGCTCTGTTGTGAAAGGCGGAATAACAGAACAGACCGGGCAGGTTATGAAAAATATCGGGGCCATACTGGAAGAAGCCGGCTATTCCTTTGATAATGTAGTAAGCTCTACATGCCTGCTGTCGGACATGTCCAACTTCAAGGCTATGAATGAGGTATATGCACGTTACTACCCTGAAATGCAACCCGCACGGGCTGCCTTCGCAGTGAAGGAACTTCCACTGGGGGCTTTGATCGAGATTGTTACAGTGGCCGAGAAATAAATCTTACTCGGCTATTATCTCAAACTCAATTTCAGCTTTAACTTCCTTGTGAAGTTTGATCTGTGCCTTGTATTTACCAATTTCCTTTACCTGGTCGCCCTCGATGGAAATATTTTTCCTGTCGATGTCAAAACCTTCGCTCTTAAGAGCTTCGGCAATCTGTATGGTGTTTACCGATCCGAAAATCTTTCCGGAACTGCTTGTTTTGGCACCAATGGTCAGTGAAACACCTGAGAGCCTGGAGGCAAGCTCTTCAGCTTCCTGCTTAACCTTTTCCTCTTTATGCGCCCTCTGGCGGGTGTTCTCCTCGTGAACTTTCTTTGCAGAAGGGGTGGCCAGTATGGCATAGCCCTGGGGGATAAGGAAATTCCTGGCGTATCCGTCCTTTACCGATACTATCTCACCCTTGTCTCCTAATCCGTTTACATCCTGCTTGAGTATTATATCCATCTTTTTTTCCTCCTCGGTTTATTTTAACAGGTCAGTAACATATGGCAGCAAGGCAAGATGACGAGCCCTTTTTATCGCCTTGGCCACTTTTCTCTGGTACTTGAGTGATGTACCGGTAATACGCCTGGGAAGTATTTTACCCTGCTCGTTTAAAAATTTCTTGAGAAATTCAGGATCCTTGTAGTCAACATACTTTATCCTGTTCTTTAAGAAACGGCAGTATTTTTTCTTTTTAATTTCAACCGTGGGCGGTGTCAGATACCTGATTTCTGATTCGTTCTGTGCCATGATTTAGTCCTCCTGAATTTTTTCTGTTTCTTTTTGTCTCCTCTTTTTCTCTGCATACTGTACCGCATATTTGTCCATTTTGAAGGTCAGGAAACGTATTATACGCTCATCTCTCCGGTACTGTAATTCCAGCTGCTCTATCGATTCACCCGGACCTCTAAATTCAATCAGGTAATAGAACCCGGTTGACTTTTTCTGAATGGGATAGGCCAGTTTCTTCAGGCCCCAGTTCTCTTCATGAATGATCTCACCTCCATTGTCGGTGATGACCTTCTTAAATTTTTGTACCGCTTCCTTCATCTGGATCTCAGACAAAACGGGAGTTGCAATGAAAACGGTTTCGTACTGATTTAACATAATTTTTCTCGTTTGTTTTTAATAAGTAAAATCGGGCTGCAAAAATATATTTTTTTCTCTTAATAAGCAATAAACTGTTGATATATTTAAGATTGATTGATTCTGTAAGCATACCATTATTTCTTATATTTGTTGATGATAAATAAGGATAAAATCTAAATATCATAAATGGAGAACTTTATTGTATCGGCAAGGAAATACAGGCCTGTAATATTTGATGACGTGGTAGGGCAGGAATCTATCACACTAACTCTGAAGAACGCAATTAAAACAAATCACCTGGCACAGGCTTACCTTTTTTGTGGCCCCAGGGGAGTGGGTAAAACAACCTGCGCAAGAATTCTAGCCAAAACTATCAACTGCCAGAACCTGACCGATAAAATTGAAGCATGCGGTAAGTGTGAATCATGCCAGGCTTTTGACAGCTCCAGGTCATATAACATCCATGAACTGGATGCTGCGTCCAATAATAAGGTTGACGATATACGCACTCTGACCGACCAGGTAAAGATCCCCCCACAGGTGGGCCGGTATTCAGTGTATATTATTGATGAAGTCCATATGCTCAGTACATCCGCATTCAATGCCTTCCTAAAAACCCTTGAAGAGCCACCGCCTCACGCTGTGTTCATACTCGCAACAACCGAGAAACAAAAAATTATTCCTACTATACTTTCAAGGTGCCAGATATTTGATTTTCACCGGATAACTATTGACGATATAGTTAACAGGCTCCAGTATGTGGCCGAACAGGAAAATGTTAAGGCCGAACAGGAAGCTTTACAGATAATAGCCCAGAAATCAGACGGCTCAATGAGGGATGCCCTTTCAATACTCGACCAGATAGTCAGTTATAAGGGTAAAACAATCACATATGCCGATGTAATTGAGAATCTTAATGTACTCGACTATGAATACTACCTGAGAGCTACAGATGCCTTCCTTTCAGGCGACGTGGCCAGCTCTCTTCTTCTGTTCAATGATATACTTGATAAAGGATTTGATGGGCATAACTTCATAGCAGGACTCAGCAGCCATTTCCGTAATTTGCTTGTGTGCAAGGATGAAGTTACACTTAAACTGGTGGAGGCCGGGTCAGCCATCAGAAGCAAGTACAGGGAACAAACACTAAGGTGCCCGCTGGAATTTCTGTATAAAGGTCTGGAAATATTAAGCGCATGCGATATATATTACAGGACAAGTAAAAACCAGAAACTGCATGTTGAACTTGCACTGATAAAACTGGCTGTCATTAATTCAGATAACAGCAAGAAACAAGCTGCCAATGAAGTAAAAGATGATGAAAAACCAGGAAATATAATAACAGCTGAAAGCAAAAAAAGACCGTCTGACAGAGAGGATATAAAAATAAAGGAAGAACAGGCACCGCCAAAAAAAAATGAATACAGCCCGGCAAAATCATTCTCAATAAAAGAACGATTGAAAAAACAACAGGAAAATAGCGATGCGGCAGTGCTGGATGAGGATAAAGACGATTACAGCGCTGCCAGTGATGAGGATAATAAGGAATTTGACGAATCAGAGCTCACGGAAGCATGGAAAAGCTTCGGTGATACCCTGAAAAAAGGTAATCCGCGTATGTCAAGCATAATTAAGGCAATGAAACCCGTTATTGAAGACAATAGTGAAATTATTCTCGAGCTCAGCAATAAAGCCCAGAAAGACTACTTCGACCAGAAATACAAACATGACATGGTTTCGCACCTTAAAAGGGAACTCTCAAATTCGAAAATTGTATTTCATACCAGGGTAAGTGAAAAAAAGGATAACTCAACACCCTATACAGAAGAAGAAAAGTATAAGTACCTGGCTGATAAAAACCCTGCAGTCGATAAGCTCAGGAATGAATTTGGACTGGAATTTGATTAAGCATAATGAACAAACTGTCTGAAGAAATACTCAGCTACCTGCTTGACAGTTCTGATTCAATGATAAGTATCATTAATGACAGGATGAGGTATGTTGCCGTTAATGAGCCTTTCTGTAGATCTTTCAATATGGATAAGAGGCAACTGGTAGGCAAATGTCCCTCTGAATTATGGGGAGAAAATACCTACCGGGAGAAAATTCTTTCAAATATCGAACGCAGTCTCGGTGGTGAGACGGTTAAGTACAGGGCCTTTTTCGATGTGCCCGATTCACCCGGTAAATACTATGATGTAACTTACAGACCCTTTAAAAGTCCAGGCACCAGCCTGAACTATACCATAATAGAAACAAAAGGTATAGGAACAGGGGATAAATTAAACGGTCAGTTTATTGATATCGACCAGAAATATAAATACTCCGAAAGCTACCTTCCTTTTGGTATGTTTTCATGTGACAGGCAGGGGGCAATACTGGGGGCAAACGATGCTTTCTATGATTTACTTGAAGTAAGCAGGAATGACAGAGATAAGCTGAATTTTAATGAACTGCTGAAAACCGACCATCGATTCACCCAACACCTGAGTTCAGGAAAAACCGGTGAGACAGCTACTTTTTCAAATGTACGCATGCTTACACCCGGGGGGAGGGAAATATTCGCGAGGATAAGCAGCCATATCAGGGAGGATGAACACTCTGGCATTATCACAAATGGAACTCTTGAGGATGTGACAAGGGAAGTGGTGCTGGAAAGACAACTTCAACAGGCCCAAAGACTTGAGACCCTGGGTACACTTGCCGGAGGTGTGGCACACGATTTCAATACAATACTTACAACTATCTCGGGTTATTCAGAGATGACCATGGAGGAAGCAGGAGAGAATGCAGTGGTCTGTGAATATATGGAAAGCTTGAAAGCAGCCATAAACAAAGCACAAAACATAATTAACCAGATGCTGGTCTTCAGCCGGCAGCTTGAGCAGCATCGCGTTGATCTTGAGGCTTATAAGATACTAAAAGAGGCTGTGGACTTCGTGAAAACTTCACTGCCCTCCAATATTAAGCTTAGAACGAAGTATGAATCTCCGGGTGGCTTTATTTATGCTGACCCCACCCAGCTTTTCAGGGTTTTCCTCAATATTATGACGAACGCCCTGCATGCCATGGGTGAGCAGGAAGGTACATTGACAATCAGTCTGGCCGGTTCAAAAATAAGGGGCAAGAGCTATGTGGATATAGGTATAGCCGATACAGGCAAAGGCATCGATCCATCAATAATGGAAAGAATATTCGAACCATTTTTTTCCACCCGTAAGGATGACGGGGGAACCGGGATGGGCCTGGCAGTGGCACACGGGATTATTACAGGGATAGGGGGAGAGATAAATGTGGAAAGTGCTCCCGGTAAAGGATCGCTGTTTACAATAAGGATACCACTTGAAAAAACAGGATCAGATACTGGCGGATACTCGCGGGACTGATCAAAAAAGTTCTTTGATGGTCAGCACGGAGCTTTGGCTGTCAGGGAAAACTTATTTCCGTATTTTGACTCTGCAGCAGGGACCTGTCAAAAATAAATTGTAAAGCACTAATGGAAACCTTAAGGGAGTCACCTTCTTTTTTATTAATTTAGCCGGACCCTGATGGGATTTATGGATAAAATTGTAACAATACATCGCGATGGCCGGAATATTGCTTGTTGAAGATAATGATGATCTACGAATGATGCTGAAAGCTGCCCTGGAAAAGAGAAGGCATGTGGTCGTTGAAGCATCAAACGGGAGGGAGGCTGTTAACAAATTCAAACAGTCGCTTGATATTGTGGTTACGGATATACTCATGCCCGAACAGGATGGCATTGGTCTTATTATGGAAGTGAAAAAGCTTAAGCCGGAAATCAGGATAATTGCCATTTCAGGGGGAGGCAAGATAAGCCCTTCAAGTTACCTGGACCTGGCAAAAACACTGGGTGCTGATGCAGTTTTCAGTAAACCTTTTGATCTGAGGAATTTTATCTCGGAAGTGGAAAGGCTCGTGGCCGGCTAGGTGTTTATCCCGGGGGTACGGGCAGACCTTACGAAGCAAATTCCGGATGTACAAGGTCTTATGGAAGACTGAGTGCTCAGTCCGGGAGCATGGGTGAATCGCTTCGTGGGAGATTGTGCGGACTGTCGGCCTGGAGGGGTGAACTTTAACCAGGATAAATTGTTTAATGTTAAATCGATTATTAACCATTAAAAATACGAAAACAAGATGTTAAAAAAATCTGTAGAAGACCTCTTAAACAGGCAGGTCGAAAGAGAAGGTTACAGTGCAATTCTTTACCTGTCAATGGCTTCATGGGCTGAGACCCGTGGGTTTGCAGGTGTTGCTGACTGGCTCTATGCCCAGGCTGAAGAAGAAAAGATGCACATGCTCAAAATCATCAGGTTTATCAATGAAAGAAGCGGTAAGGCAATCATCCCCTCTTTCGATAAACCGCCTGTAGAATTTGACGGTCTGAAAGTTTTGTTTGACCAGATCCTTCAGCATGAACAGTATATCAGCAGCAGTATTAATGAGATTGTTGCGGAGACTGTGAAGGAGGATGATTACGCCACTAATAACTGGCTGCAATGGTTTGTTTCAGAACAGGTTGAGGAGGAAAGCTCCGTTGAGGCCATCATAGATAAGCTTAAGCTGGTGGGCGACCATAACCTCTATATGTTCGACAGGGATATCATGTCAATGAGAGGCCAGGAAGAAGGGGAGTAGAAGCTGAATGCCGGACGGAGATTAATAAATACATCATTTCATTTCTTTTATTATCTGGAAAAACATTTAATTTTGTTCCTTGCTTCGTGATTTGTATATTAAGAATAGTGAAAAGGAATTAAAGAAGGGCAAGGCAAGATGAATGTATTAAATAAGGTACTGGGAGTTTTTCTTGGTGATAAATATGAGCGTGACCTGAAGGAGGTATCGCCTTTTGTTGAAAAGATCAATAATGAATATCAAAAACTTTTATCCCTCAGTAATGATGAACTGCGCTCAAAATCGGCCGGTCTCAGAACAAGGGTAAAAGATTCCATAAAGGCGGAAGAGGACGAGATAGAGGCACTTAAGAAAAAAGCAGCCGGCGAGGATGATATAATTGCCAAGGAAGGTATTTTTGACGAGATAGATAAGATCGAGGAAAAGATTGACAGCAAACTTGAAGATTTCCTCGATGAACTCTTACCTGAAGCCTTTGCCATTATTAAAGACACTGCCAGGCGCTTTAAGGAGAGTGAAAAGGTCGAGGTTACGGCAACTGATTTTGACCGTGACCTTGCCGCCGTGAGAGACAGTATTGAGATCAAGGGCGATAAAGCCTACTGGAAGAACAGGTGGATAGCCGGGGGTAACGAGATACAGTGGGATATGGTCCACTATGATGTTCAGCTTATAGGTGGAGTTGCACTGCATAAGGGTAAAATTGCTGAAATGGCTACCGGTGAAGGAAAAACCCTTGTGGCCACTCTTCCTGTCTTCCTGAATGCCCTGACCGGCAGGGGTGTGCACCTGGTAACAGTCAACGATTACCTGGCCCGGCGTGATGCTGAATGGATGGGCCCGATGTATGAATTTCACGGGCTTACGGTTGACTGTATAGATAAGCATGAACCTAATTCACAGTCACGGCGCAAAGCATACCTGGCCGATGTAACCTTCGGGACAAACAATGAATTTGGTTTTGATTATCTCAGGGATAATATGGCTATTAATCCCGAAGACCTCGTGCAGAGAAAACATAACTATGCTATCGTGGATGAGGTCGATTCAGTCCTGATCGATGATGCACGTACTCCCCTGATAATATCAGGACCGACAGCTAAAAGCGATACACAGCAGTTTGATGACCTGAAACCAAGGGTCGAAAAACTGGTAAGTGCCCAGAAAAAACTTATAACACAGATACTGGCAGATTCCAAAAGGCTTATCAAGGAAGGAAATACGGAAGAAGGTGGTTTCCTGCTGCTTAGAGCTTACAAGGGATTGCCAAAAAACAGTGCACTGATTAAATTCCTTAGCGAGGAGGGGATAAAGACGCTGTTACTCAAAACGGAAAATTTCTATATGCAGAATAACAGCAAGGAAATGCCGAAAGTGACAGAGGCTCTTTATTTCGTTATAGATGAGAAGAATAACTCCATTGAACTTACCGAAAAAGGTATTGACCTGATTTCTACCTCGGTGGAAGATGCAAGCTTTTTTGTACTTCCCGATGTGGGTAACGAGATTGCCGAAATAGAAAAATCCGATCTTGGGGAAAAGGAAAAATTTAAGGCCAAGGATGAGCTGCTCCAGGATTTTTCGGTGAAATCGGAACGGGTTCATACCATGAACCAGCTGCTCAAGGCATATACCCTCTTTGAAATAGACGTTGAATACGTGGTAATAGACAACAAGGTTAAAATTGTTGACGAGCAAACAGGGCGTATAATGGAAGGCCGCAGGTATTCTGACGGGCTTCACCAGGCAATAGAAGCAAAAGAAAGGGTTAAGGTGGAAGCCGCCACCCAGACTTTTGCGACCATAACCCTCCAGAACTATTTCAGGATGTACCATAAACTGGCAGGTATGACAGGTACCGCTGAAACGGAAGCCGGTGAATTCTGGAATATATATAAACTGGATGTTATGGTTATCCCTACAAATGAACCTATCATCAGGAACGATATGGATGATATGGTTTATAAAACCAAGAGGGAAAAATATAATGCCGTTATTGATGAAATACTCGACCTTAACAGTAAGAACCGGCCTGTACTGGTAGGAACAACCTCGGTTGAAATATCTGAATTGCTCAGCAGGATGCTTAATATGAAGGGTATCAAGCATAATGTACTGAATGCCAAGCTTCACGCACGTGAAGCTGAGATAGTTGCCGAGGCAGGGAAGGAAAAGGGTGTTACTATAGCTACGAATATGGCAGGACGGGGTACTGATATAAAACTTACACCCGGTGTGAGAAAGGCGGGCGGACTGGCCATTATTGGTACTGAGAGGCACGAATCAAGGCGTGTTGACCGTCAGCTCAGGGGAAGGGCAGGACGGCAGGGCGATCCCGGTTCATCCCAGTTCTATGTCTCCCTCGAAGATGACCTGATGAGACTTTTCGGATCGGAAAGGATAGCCGGAGTGATGGACCGGCTGGGACTCAAAGAGGGCGAGATGATACAGCACCAGATGATCTCCAAATCAATAGAAAGGGCCCAGAAAAAGGTTGAGGAAAATAACTTCGGTATACGTAAAAGGCTGCTCGAATATGATGACGTGATGAACAGCCAGAGAGAGGTGATATATAAGCGGCGCAGACATGCCCTGCAGGGTAGCCGGCTGAGCGTTGATATTGCCAATATGATGTATGATGTCTCAGAAAGCATTGTGAACACTTACCTCCCCGAGGGCGATTATGATAATTTCAGTATCGACCTGCTCAGATCTTTCTCAATGGAGTCACCCGTGGATGATAAAACATTCCTTAAAATAAATGCTGATGAACTGATCGAGATGCTGAACAGGAATGTTATCGACACCTATAAAAGGAAAGTCGATAAAATATCATCCGAAGCTTATCCCGTAATTAAAGACGTGTATGAAAGACAGTCTCATGTGTATGAAAATGTTGTTGTACCCATATCCGACGGTACAAAGGTGTACCAGGTTGTTACAAACCTGAAGGCAACTGTTGAATCAGACGGTAAGGAGCTTGCCAGGTCATATGAAAAAACTGTAGTGCTCGCTACAATAGACGAGCTGTGGAAAGAACACCTGCGGGAGATGGATGAGCTCAAGCAATCGGTACAGAATGCAACATATGAACAGAAAGATCCACTGCTTATCTATAAGTTCGAGTCCTTCGAACTGTTCAAGTCTATGATAGAAAGGGTCAATAAGAGCGTTATATCAACCCTGATGAAGGGTCATATACCAAGCCCTGACCCGGACCAGGTACGTGAAGCAGAACGCAGGAGAAGAACGGATATGAGCAGGTACAGGACCTCAAAAAGCGATTATTCTTCATACAGCGACACCTCTGGGGGAGGGCAGCCGGATAAACCGCAGAAAGCAGAACCGGTAAGGGTTGAAAAAAAGGTGGGAAGGAATGATCCCTGTCCCTGCGGTAGTGGCAAGAAATATAAGCACTGCCATGGCAGGGTTAGCAGTACCCCTCCGCAACAGCCGCAGAAAGGAGCCTAAACACTTGCTTTCAGCCGGAGATTTTCAATGCTCGTATTTATCTTTAGACCTGTTTGCCTTGAGACTGCAGTAAGTGGCAGGCGCAGGTTGTTCTGGCAAAGACCGAGCATGCTCATTACTGACTTTATACCTGCAGGGTTGCCTTCAACAAAAAGAAGATCAATAAGTTCAGTGTATTTATAATGAAGGTCACGTGCGCTGGCGATTTTTGATTTCAGGGCCAGGCTCACCATTTCTTTCCATTCGGCAGGAAATGCATTACCCAGGACCGATATTACTCCCGATCCGCCAAGAGTGATAATTGGAAGGGCCATCAGGTCATCCCCGGAGATAAGCAGGAAATTTTCAGGCTTGCCCTGTATTATCTTCATTACCTGCGACAGACTACCTGATGCTTCCTTGATACCGATAATATTGTCAAGACCCCATGCCAGCTCAAGACAGGTCTCAGCATCTATGTTAGAGCTGGTTCTTCCCGGTACATTATAAAGTATTATGGGAACAGGGGATACCATGGATATCTCCTTGAAATGCAAGACTATACCTTTTTGTCCCGGCTTATTATAGTAGGGTGCTACGGAAAGTATACCGCTTATCCCTTCAAAATCAGTTCTCTTTATGGTGTCAGTTACCTGCTGGGTGTTATTGCCTCCTATACCCAGAACAATGGGAATCCTGCCGTTATTGAGCTCAACAATATAAGAGGTGACAGCTTCCTTTTCTTCCTGGTTAAGGGTTACAGCTTCACTGGTTGTACCCATAACAACAAGGTAATCAGCACCACCTTCTATAATATGATTACTTATGGCTTCCAAGGCCTTAAAATCAACACTCCGATCCGATTTGAAAGGTGTTATCATGGCAACACCCAGGCCTTCAAATAATTTCATGGTAAGAATGGGTTTTTATCATCAAGTACTGGTGTTAATCATCTCCAGGTAATACTTTACCTGTTCCAGGTAATATCTTGCATCATACTTATTATTAATATTAATGGTCATATCCAGCTCATTCCTGTAGGAAGAACTCTCAGCACCAACCTTGAATTCCGCCCTGGACAAAACAGAAATAAACCTGACAGGGAAAAGGTCATTATCATTTATATCAATAAGTATTTCATAAGGTGTATTTGTAAACTCTTCAATATCATCTGATTGAGGAATGAAAAAATAGTTAAGATCTGTGCTCTTTATGCATGTCAGGTAGCGTATTGCCGTATACTTGTCAGGAAGAACTTTCCTGGGATAATAACATACAATATCCACCTGTATATTTCTCTCCTGCATATCCTGGAAAAAAGCTGTAAGTGCTTTAAAGTCTTCAGTGTTGCTGCCATCCCATACTATCCCGATCTTATGTGCGTTGCGCAGGTTATTGAATTTCTTGTGCCGTCTGACCTTTCTGCGGCGCTGCTTCAATATCAGCCTGCCAATAAATAGCCTTGTCCCTTTAAAAAGTTCCATTCTGCAAACCTAATCGATTTTTGGGGAATAATTATTCCGAAAACTACACTTTATTTAACATTTTAAGAAAATCATTTTCTTCCATTAGCTCGATGCCCAGTTCTATTGCTTTTTCTCTCTTCGCCGGTCCCATGTTTTTACCGGCAAGTATAAAACTGGTTTTTGAACTTACCGAAGATACATTCTTTCCTCCATTTTCCTCTATCATTTGCCTGTATTCTTCCCTGCTGTATTTATCAAATTCACCTGAGATCACTATGCTTTTACCTTCAAGTATGGCTGATTCCTGCTTCCCGGGCTCACCCGATTTCATGTTAACACCATAATCTTTCAGGCGCCCTATAACCTGCCTGTTGTTAGCCGATCTGAAATAATTGATTATACTGTTTGCTATTTTGTCCCCTATATCGGGGATGTTCAACAGCTTCTCGTATTCTGCTTCGGCCAGCTCGTCTATTGAACTAAAATGCTTCGCAAGGGTTTTTGCCACCGTCTCACCAACATACCTAATCCCCAGGGCATATAATACCCTGTTAAAGGGTGCCGTTCTTGATTTTTCAATACTGGCGATAATATTGGAAGCCGATTTGTCTCCCAAACGTTCAAGGCCTGCAAGTGATTCTTTATCAAGAGTATAAAGGTCAGCTATGTTATGTACCAGTCCCGATCGGTACAGGAGGTCTGTCGTTTCCTCTCCCAGTCCGTCAATATCCATGGCCTTCCTGCTTATGAAGTGCTCAATTCTTCCCTTAATCTGTGGTGGACACTCATAGATGTTCGGACAATAATGGTTTGCTTCACCCGGTAACCTGCGCAGGCTGGTACCGCACTTGGGGCATGATTGGATAAACCCGACTGCCCTTGCTGCATCCTTCCTTTCACTGATGTCAACCCCGACTATTTTGGGAATTATTTCACCCCCTTTTTCAATATAAACACTGTCATTCTCGTGAAGGTCAAGTAATCTGATCTGTGCCTCGTTATGCAATGTTGCCCTTTTTACGATGGTTCCGGCAAGCAGCACGGGTTCTAGATTGGCCACGGGGGTAACGGTCCCGGTTCGACCTACCTGGAAGTCTACAGACAATAACCTTGTCTTTGCCTGCTCGGCTTTGAATTTATATGCTATTGCCCATCGGGGAGATTTTGATGTATAGCCGAGCTTTTCCTGGTCAGCAAGGGAATTAACCTTTATCACAACACCGTCAATCTGGTAGGGGAGGGAATGTCGCTCACTATCCCAGTGGTTAATATAATCCATAATTTCCTCTATCCCCCTGCAAAGCCTTATCTCATCCGGTACCCTGAAGCCCCATTCCCTGGCTTTTTTCAAATTATCGAAGTGCATGGCATAGGGCAGTGAATCACCGGCCAGGTAGTAGAGGTAACAATCCAGGGGCCTGGAGGCCACTATCGAGGGATCCTGCATTTTTATCGTCCCGGCTGCCGTGTTCCTTGGGTTGGAGAATGGCTGTTCCCCTCTCTTTACAAGTTCTTCATTGAGCTTCCTGAAGCCTTCAAGGGGAAGAAATATCTCACCCCTCACAGTTAGTTCAGCAGGGAAATCATTATTACGCAAACGAAGGGGAATGCTCCTTATCGTTTTTATGTTGTTTGTAACCTCATCTCCAGTTTCTCCATCACCCCTTGTCACTGCCGATTCGAGTAAGCCATTCCTGTAAGTGAGACTTATGGATGCACCGTCAAACTTCAGCTCACATACATATTCTGGCTCCCTCCCGAGTGTTCCCTTCACCCGTTTATTGAAATCATAGATCTCCTGCTCGCTGTAGGTATTACTGAGTGAAAGCATCGGGTATTTATGCTTTACCTGCCTGAATTCACGTGTAAGATCACTGCCTACTCTCATTGTTGGCGAGTCACCGGTGCGGAGATCAGGGTGTTTCTCTTCCAGGTCGGCCAGCTCTTTCAAGAGCAGGTCGTACTGGAAATCTGAAATCAGGGGCCTGTTGAGCACATAGTAATTATAGTTATGATCATTAATCTCTTTTTTCAGCTGCTCTATGCGCTCATATGCTTCTCCGCTATTTTTCATTCCTTTTCACAAATCTGGTTTATACTAATCCCATACCCCCTCAATTACAGAATTGCAGAATTTACACCTTCCGTTTTCAATATTGTTTGAAACTATGGTGTAACCTCTTCTTTCAATTACTTTCTTCCCGCAACTGCCACATATGGTATCCGAAGCATGAGTGCCCGGCACATTGCCTATGTAAACATGTTTAATGCCTTCTTCCCTGGCAATTTCCCATGCCCTGTCCAGGGTGCTGACAGGAGTGGGGGGCAGCTGTTCCAGCTTGTACATCGGTGTGAACCTGCTGAAGTGAAGTGGAGTATCGTTGAAACCGTTCTCATTAAGCCATTTACACATCTGGCGTATCTCATCCATATTGTCAGTCCATTCAGGCACAATTAAATTTGTTATCTCAAGCCACACACCCTGCTGCTTCATTATCTTCAGAGTATCCAGTATTGGCCCCAGTTTCCCTCCTGTCAGTTTGAGATAGGTTTTGTCATTAAATGATTTCAGATCAATGTTGGCTGCATCAATAACACTGCTCAGCTTAATAAGCGGCTCCTTTTTGATATAACCGTTTGAAACCATTATGTTCCTCACCTCTGACTGCCTCGCCAGGGTGGCCGTGTCAAACATGTATTCGTAGAAACATGTTGGCTCTGAATAAGTGTATGATATTGATTTACAGTTATTCTCAAGGGTACTGGCCAGGATATCCCCGGGCATCAGGTCATAATTGCGTGTTTTCTCAGGACTGGTCTGGGAGATGGTCCAGTTCTGACAATTCAGGCAGGCCAGGTTGCAACCGGCAGTGGCTATGGAGAATGTAAGCGTTGAAGGTAAGAAGTGGTGTAAAGGTTTTTTCTCTACCGGATCAAGATGTACTGCACAGGGATTGCCATATGCCATGGTGTATAGTTTACCATTTTCTACGATACGGTTCCTGCAGTCACTTAATTCCCCTTCTTTCAGTACACATTCATTGTGACAAATATTGCATAATACACCCCTGGCTGTCTCTTCCTGGAATGAAGCAAGCCTGAAATTCTTCTTTTTCACCTGCAGGGAAGAACTGCTGCATATTATATCCGGGCAAACACTTATTCCCCCGGCAGCCAAAAGGCAGGATCTTATAAATTCACGCTTTTTCATAGCTGCCTTTATTCATATATCAGTTTCCTGATCCCATTTATTACCTGGTTGGTAATATAAGAGGCAAAATTAAGAAAAGCAAGGATAAAAAAGGTTGATTTTATTCCATAAAAGGGAACCAGTATGCCTGCTATTATCATAAAGCCAAGAGCAGCCCCACACAGGTCTGCAAAGTAAATACCTGAAATGGTCCTGGAATTTATGTCTTTTTCTGTTTTTCTGCGGTAATAATAACCTGCCAGGACAGCAGGTACTATTACAAGTACAAATGATATGATAACAGCTATGCTTCCTGATTGAAATTCCAGTATGCGTGGTGATAATAATGCGAAGAGTACGGCCAGTACGGCCAGTAAAACAGGGCTTAGTTCAACCACCCTGTCCTTAAGATATATACCTGCTGAGCTGCCTGCGGCCAGCCCACCCATAACTGCCGCTATCAATAAACCGGCAAGCTGGTAGAAATTACCTGCAGTCGATTGTATGAGAATGAGGGCAAGAATCTCCGTGCCGGCAAGATTAAGCGATGCACTGTACATTGTCCTGGCACTGTTACTTCCCCTTATGAAAGGTAAAAGCAAAAGGAGACTGATAATTATTATTGCGGGCAGCCTGTTGCTCCCTGCTTTATTCAGCTGGTATCTCTGCTTGTAAAATACTGCACGGGGCCGGTCGAGAAGGTTTTCGGGCAGACTTTCATCAATTACCTCTGATACCTGTTTTGAACTGTAGCTGATAATCTCATCATTAAGATAGTAGCTGTTTACATAAGTATTTTCCAGCCCTCTTTCGCTGACAAGATCTGTTATCGCTGTCTTTAAAGTGCTGTCCGAAGACAGGAGGTATATCGATTCACCTTTTATGGGCATTATGTTTTTGAATGCGCAATCCAGGCTGTTGTAAACAGTGGAAATGAAGGCAGATTCCTCTTCACTTATGTAAGAGCTGGCAACACCTGCTTTAAGAATGAATATTCCGCCCGGTCTCAGTATTTCTTTTATGTCAAGAAAGTATTCCTTTGTGTAAAAACGGTTTGTCACAATGTTGTCGGGCTCTGTGAGGAGAGAAATTATTACATCATATTTCCTGTCGGTTTTCCTGATATAACTGAAAGCATCATCGTTAACTATTCTCACATCCACTCCCGGATATTCCATGGTGCTGTCGCGTGTCAGGGCAAGCAGTTCAGGATCCCGTTCGAGATAGCTTACTGTTTTTACTCCTTTGTATTTGAGTACTTCACGAATATGCTTGCCGCTTCCTCCTGAAATGATCAGTACATCCCGGGGCTCCTCATGCTGCAACATGGCATAGTGTATGTTCTCTTCCCTCTGCTTCTCATCCTGTTCGTAATCAATCAGCCTGTGATCATAGAAAATGCTTCTTTCGCCCTGGTAGTATCCTATAGCAATATTGCCGTATTTGGAATCGCTACTCTCGATGACCTTTACACTTCCCAGCAGGATATTCCTGATATGGGTGTCAGGCTCAAAAACTATTACGGCAAGCATACCCGCCAGGATAATCAGGATGCCCGGGATACGGAACACGGAGACCCGGACAAGCAGGAAAGGGATATAGTACATGAAGATTGCCAGGAATAGTATCTGGAAGTTGCCGAGTATATTACCGGTAAGTAAGGTAACCAGGATACCTGCAAACATGCTGCCTGCCGTTTCTATGGCAAATGAATTACCGGGGACCAGTGATGTATCCCTTGCGGCATTATATGAAAGAAGCACAAAGAGGTAGCCTGACAAAAGGCAGAAAGGTATAAGCGACAGGCCGCATATTATTAGTGAGTATATAATACCCGGCGTTACTCCTTCTTCAAGCAGAAGCCTGGAGAATAACACGTAGATTGCAAACGACAGAACACTTGTGAGGGGCAGGATAGCAACCAGTCTGATTGTTTTTGGACGGCCGGCATTTCCTGCAAGCTTTGCTCCCAGGGCGGAAATAATTATCCAGAACGCAAATACCGCTCCGGCAGCTATTTCATACCCACCGGAAAGGTTCAGTATCTCCCTCAGGAAGATAACCTGCATGGTTCCGGTCATAAAGCCGAGCAGGAGCAGTATCAGTCTGAAATTGATTTCAGGTGTATCCTTCCCGCCGGGGACCACCGGGATTTTTTCACGACCGGGACTTCCTTTTAGTATGCCTTTGTAATAAGACAGATTCCATGTAAGGTGTATTATGGCACAGGCCGACATGGCGACCCCAAAATTGACATGCCACTGTAGTATCTTCTCCACGCCGGCGATATTCCACTGATAATTGGATTGAAGTGCTAGAAAAATGCCTGCCCCGGCCACAATAACAAAGGTGAGAAAGAGGATGATATTCCAGAAGGCCATATGATCCCTTCTTGTAATAATGCCTGATCTGGATCCTGCCAGGGTAAGCAAATACAGTATCAGGGAAATAAGGCCTGTTATTATGACATGATACATGAAATTTTATTCCTCCCCGAAAACAAAGGCTTCGTAAACATAAATTTCCGCATCTTTCCAGCCTGTCCACCCCAGACCTGCCTTGTCACGCGATATATGCCCGAGGAAATCGCTCAGGGTCCAGTCCCTGCTATCTGCAACCTGGGGAAGAAAGGTCCCGGAGCGGGTGCCTTTCTTAATGTATACACCATGCTTTCCCAGTGTTATTTCTTCTATACTGCTGATCTTCCTGAGCGGACTAAGGACTGATATTTCAATATTTATTTTTTCAAATTCGTCCCTGCTAAGGGGGCTGAATCGGGGATCCATGAATGCTGCCTCACGGGCCATTGATCCCACCGTTTTGTAGAGGGGTGCGGA
>JAZBOI010000405.1:0-2382 GCA_036351095.1 Bacteroidales bacterium
GTGAAAAGGTGCCGGGAGATAGGAGCGGAAATGGGCAGGCAACTGAAAACTCCCTGCATCCACAACCTCTGGATACCTGATGGCTCAAAAGACATCCCTGTTGATCGCTTTACACTGAGAAAAATACTCAAAGATTCACTTGATGAGATATATTCCGTGGACTACCCGCTGGAATACCTAAAGGACTCGGTGGAAAGCAAACTCTTTGGCATCGGGTCTGAAGCAATGGTGGTGGGATCATATGATTTTTACCTTGCCTATGCCATTAAGAATGATAAGCTTATTTGCCTGGATAACGGGCATTATCACCCGACCGAGCAGGTGGGAGATAAAATTGCTTCATGCCTGCAGTACCTGGACGAACTGATGCTGCATCTTACCAGGGGCCTTCGATGGGACAGCGACCATGTTGTTACTTTTAACGATGAAATATTGCTGATAGCACAGGAAGTAATCAGGGCTGATGCCCTGTCGCGGGTGAATATAGGCCTTGATTATTTTGATGCAAGCATCAACAGGATAGGTGCCTATGTTACAGGTACAAGGGCAGCACAGATGGCCTTTATGTATGCAATGCTCGAACCGGTGGGCAAACTTAAGGAATATGAGGATAAACAGAGGTATTTTGAAAGGCTGGCCATGCTCGAGATTATGAAAAGTAAACCCTTCGGAGCTGTTTATGACTATTATTGCCATAAATCAGGGGTCCCGGTCGGAACAGATTATATAGCAGATATCCTGCACTATGAAAAAGAAGTTCTGTCACGCAGGCAATGATGTGAATAAATTTTTATCGTCCCCCTTGTTGCTTAGCTGAACGGCCTTGAGTAAAAAAAGAAGGGCTTATTGAGTAAAAAGAAAAAATAATATACTATGAAAAGATTTGTATTGTTTGTTGTTAGCCTCCTGTTTTTTACCATCACTGCAGTATGCCAGCTGAGCATAAGTGAAATGTTTACCGAAAACAGGAAAACTCCCATGGGACTGGATGAGCCCCATCCTCGCTTTTCGTGGATAATCGATTCTGATCAGCGACAGGTGCTGCAGACGGCTTACGAGATAAAAGTGGGTGAAAACGCTGAAGATCTCGAGCCAGGCAGGGCAATATACTGGTCAACCGGCCGGGTGAGCTCTTCCCAATCTGTTCATGTGCCCTATACAGGCCAGCCCCTGGAGCCCGGCACCAGGTATTACTGGCAGGTACGAGTATGGGATAACAGGGGCAATGTATCAGATTGGAGCAGTGTTTCATGGTGGCAGACCGGGTTGATGGCTAATTCAGGGTGGGAGGCTGATTGGATCAGCACGGCACAAAACGATGATGGCAATGTATCCTACTTCAGGAAGGAATTTATCCTGGAGCCTGGTAGAGAAATAGAGAAAGCCACCGCCTACCTTACCGCAAAAGGTCTTTATGAGGCAAGATTAAACGGGGAAAGGGTGGGTGATGCATACCTTACCCCGGGCTGGACGAGTTATAATAAGCGAATTCAGTACCAGGCATATGATATAAAGGACCTGGTCAGGGACGGAAGGAATACAATAGGCATCATACTCGGTGAAGGATGGTATAGCGGGAGAATATCGCGGAATGTGTACGGATCTGAAACCGCACTGCTGGCACAGCTGATAGTTGAATATGCTGATGGTGAAACTACCCTTATAACAAGCGACGGTACATGGTCCGTTTCAAATGGACCACTCAGAAGTTCAAGCATATACGATGGGGAGATATATGATTCGGAAAAGGAAATGACAGGCTGGGATGAACCTGGTTTCGATGACTCATCATGGGCTTATGCAGATGTTAAGGATTATTCTTTCGACAATATCGTTCATACCATTAATGAGCCGGTCAGAAAACACGAGGAACTGAAGCCCCTTGACGTATTTATCACCCCCGGGGGAGATACAATAGTTGACTTTGGCCAGAACCTGGTGGGATGGGTCAGCTTAAGTGCAGCGGGTGGGAGAGGAGATACTGTCATCCTCTCACATGCTGAAGTCCTCGATAAACAAGGTAATTTCTACACTGAAAACCTGCGTGGTGCAAAGCAACGCAATATCTATATTCTTAACGGAAACGACCAGGTTTTAGAACCCTGTTTTTCATGGCAGGGCTTCAGGTATGTGAAGGTGCAGGGACTGAAAAGGATGCCGCGTGGAGATGATATGACTGCAATAGTCCTTTATTCAGATATGGACCAGACAGGTGAATTCTATACTTCGGACTCCGATATTAACCGCCTGCAGGATAACATAGTCTGGAGCCAGAAGGGTAACTTCCTGGATGTCCCGACAGACTGCCCCCAGAGGGATGAAAGACTGGGATGGACCGGTGATGCCCAGGTATTCTGCAGTACAGCAGCCTTTAATATGAAC
>JAZBOI010000406.1:0-2791 GCA_036351095.1 Bacteroidales bacterium
CGTGCGCCGGTCGCCACCAAAGTATTGCTACCTCGTGCTGCCCCTCGACTTGCATGTGTTAAGCCTCCCGCTAGCGTTCATCCTGAGCCAGGATCAAACTCTTCGTTGTAATAAAAATTTAAATACTTTCAAGAATATGATCCCCTCCAGAAATTTGACTAGTTGCTTGTTTTTTTTCCTTTACGCCTGGATTTGCGTGCTTCATTAATTCAAAGAACTTCTTTTTTTCTTCCCCCCACTCCTATCCGGGGCCGCCACGATGCCCTTGCATCAAAAGCCACCCTGTCTTTAAAGTCCCGGGATGATACCCGGTAAAAAATATCCGCAGGGAAAAGATGCCATAACTTATGCGCTATGGACTAAAATATCTTATCAAAAAACTCTCTCGTGATAATGTCGTTGCCTTTTTTCCGGAATAAAATCCGGTGGAAGGGGCGACAAAGATACAACTTTTTATATCTCTTACCAAAAAAATGTCGCTCGTTGTCAGTTTTTGTCCTGATAATTTAATGAACATTCGCTCCGAAAGCGGGTGCAAAAATAGATATCTTTTTTGATTACCAAAACATTTGTTGAAAAATAAATTTTGTGTGGAGCATTTTCTCCACAGGGTGAAAAATCACCCCTGATTGGCGGTATTAAATCTGAAATCTGTATTTTCGCATATTAAAAAGAACCGGATGCCGTCTAACCTTGTAATCATACCAACCTATAATGAAAAGGAAAACATCGAATCCATCATAGATGCTGTATCCTCCCTGGGGGTGCACTTTGATATCATGGTTATCGATGATAATTCCCCTGATGGCACCGGTGATATTGTCAGGGGCCTGCAGGAGAAATATAAAAATCTAAAGCTGATAGAAAGGGAAGAAAAGCTCGGACTGGGCACAGCATACATTAAAGGTTTTAAATGGGCACTTGAACAGGGTTATGACATAATATACGAAATGGATGCCGATTTTTCCCATAACCCCAAAGACCTGGAAAGACTCTACAGGGAATGCATGGACGGTGTTGACCTGGCCATAGGCTCAAGGTATATTTCAGGGGTGAACGTGGTGAACTGGCCGCTCGGGAGGGTGCTTATGTCATATATGGCCTCAATATATGTGAGGCTGATAACCGGGATGAAAATAAAGGATACCACGGCTGGTTTCAAGGCATACAAAAGAGAAGTACTGGAGACTATAGACCTGGATAATATCAGATCAAGAGGCTATGCCTTCCAGATAGAAATGAAATTCACCACATGGAAATTTGGTTTCAGGGTAAAAGAAATACCGATAATATTCACCGAGCGCCAGGAAGGGGCCTCAAAGATGAGCGGCGGTATATTCAACGAGGCCCTATGGGGAGTTATAAAAATGAAATTGAGAAGTTTCTCCAGGAATTATAAGCGTGAAAAGCTATAATGATGAATATATTAATTCACAGGGCAGACATAGTAAATGAAGGAAGGAAGTACAGGGGAAGTGTTTTGATAGAAAAGGACAGGATCAAGGCAATCTATACCTCGAATGATGAATTCGACATTCCCGAAGGAACAGATGTCATAGAGGCTGACGGCAGGCTGCTGCTTCCCGGGGTAATCGACGAACATGTACATTTCAGGGAACCCGGGCTAACGCATAAAGGTGATATTAATTCTGAATCCAGGGCAGCCGTAGCCGGAGGAATAACCAGCTTTATGGAAATGCCCAACACAGTGCCACAGACAATAAGCATTGAAGCCCTGGAAAGAAAGCAGCAATTAGCCGCGGAAATGTCGCTCTGCAATTATTCCTTTTACCTGGGCAGTACCAATGATAATATTGAGGAAATTAAGAAAGCTGACCCTGAAACCACCTGTGGCGTGAAGTTATTCATGGGCTCATCAACCGGTAATATGCATGTCGACAATACTGACAGTCTCCGCAGGATATTTGCTGAATCACCTCTGCCCCTTTTCTGTCATTGCGAGGATGATGCAACAATACAGGAGAACCTTAAGAAATATAGAAAACAGCTGGGTGATGACATACCCGTTGAATATCATCCTGCAATAAGGAGCCGTGAAGCATGCCTTAGATCATCATCCCTGGCAGTGAGGCTGGCAGAAGAATTCAATACTCGTCTGCATATACTTCACCTCTCCACAGCCGATGAGGTGAAACTCTTTGACAGCAGTATACCGCTGGAGCAAAAACGGATAAGTGCTGAAGTCTGTGTTCACCACCTCTGGTTTGATGACAGCAGCTACACCGATAAGGGTAATTACATTAAATGGAACCCTGCCATTAAAACAGCCTTTGACAGGAAGGCTTTGATTGAAGGCATTCTTAATGACAATATAGATATAATTGCCACCGATCATGCACCGCATACCCGCGGGGAAAAGCAGAAAGCATATATCGAAGCCCCCTCGGGAGGCCCGATGGTGCAACATTCCCTGCCTTTAATGCTTGAATTATCAAAGCAGGGAATAATAAGCATTGAGAAAATAGTGGAAAAAATGTGCCATAACCCTGCAATACTGTTTGGCATAAGCAAGAGGGGTTTTATCCGCGAGGGATATAAGGCAGACCTGTGCCTTGTGGATCCGGATAATGAATGGACTGCAGACAGTGATAACATACTGTATAAGTGTGGCTGGTCTCCCCTGGAAGGACAGACATTCAGCTCCTCGGTAGAGAAAACATTTGTAAACGGCGGGCTGGCATACGACAGGGGAAGGATCAACGAAACACTGCGGGGTGAATTATTAAGATTTAAAAGATAGCAGAAATGAAAGCAAGAGCCCTTACATGCC